>JADGCD010000100.1:0-1003 GCA_015229165.1 Nitrospinota bacterium
CGGCGAAGATGAGCGCGGCGCCGTCCAGATGGTGGGGGGCGAACCGCTCCCGCACGAGGGCGATGTGGTGGCTTGCGGCAAGCTGGTCGATCCGTTCGCAGCTCTGGGGCGCCACCACCAGCACGTCGGCGCCGTGGGCCGCCAGCGTGGAGGCTTTCCGGGCGGCGACCTCTCCTCCGCCGACGATGACGCAACGGCGCCCCGCCACGTCGAGCATGATCGGGTAGTCGCAGCTCACCGGTTTTTCTCCTCTTCCCCCCGCCGGAGCCGTTCCAGCTCCCGGTTGAACTCTTCGGGGTCGCGGAATTGGCGATAGACCGAGGCGAACCGGACATAGGCCACCTTGTCGAGCGTGCGCAATCCTTCCATCACCTGCTCGCCGAGCTGGCTGGAGGAGATTTCCTTGTCCCCCAGCGAGAGGGCGTGGCGGACGACCCGCTCCACCAGCGCCTCCTGGTCCTCGGCGGTGACGGCCAGCTTCTGGCACGCGATCTTGATGCTCTGGCGGATTTTCTCCCGGTCGAAGTCGACCCGCTGGCCGTCTTTCTTCACCACCATCGGCAGGCTCTCTTCGATCCGCTCGTAGGTGGTGAAGCGGTACTGGCAGGCGAGGCACTCCCGCCGCCGACGGATCATGTCGTTTTCCTTCGTCAGGCGGGAGTCGATGACCTTGTTGTCGAGGTCGCCGCAGGAGGGGCACTTCATAGGGCCAATACCTTCTGATATCCCTCAGCGAACCGCCGATAAACTATCTGCGTTGGCGCTGCGGTGTCGCAGGCATGCGCGAAATACTCATGTATTTCCACATACACTCCATTTTCTCTCACCCCCGGTAATAGAGCGGTTTCCGTTCCGGGGGTACTTCGCCTGCCTGCTTCTTGCATCGCCTGCCTCGATAACGTTTTCGACGGTCCGCTCATCTTTAGTGCGAATACACCGGGAACCGTTCGCACAGGTCGCGTACCTCGGCCCGGACAGCGGCCAGCGCGGCGTCGTTGTCGAG
>JADGCD010000100.1:1013-7649 GCA_015229165.1 Nitrospinota bacterium
ACCCGGCCGATCCACTGGCCGATCCGCTCCATGTGGGCTTCGGTGAGCCCCCGGGTGGTGACGGCGGGCGTTCCGACCCGGATGCCGCTGGTGACGAACGGTTTCTCGGGGTCGAAGGGGATGGCGTTTTTGTTGACGGTCAGCCCGGCTTTGTCCAGCGCCGCTTCGACCGCCTTGCCGGTGAGTTTCCTCCCCTGCAGGTCGACGAGCATCAGGTGGTTGTCGGTGCCGCCGGAGACGATCCGAAGCCCGTCGATGGCGCCGATGGCGGCGGCCAGCTTCTTGGCGTTGGCGACGACCTGGCGCTGGTAGCTCTTGAAAGCGTCGGTGGAGGCTTCTTTGAGCGCCACCGCCTTGGCGGCGATGACATGCATCAGCGGCCCCCCCTGCAGGCCAGGGAAGACGGAGCGGTCGAGGTCTTTTGCGTATTTCTCTTTGCACAGCACCATCCCCGATCTCGGCCCGCGCAAGGTCTTGTGGGTCGTCGTCGTGACGAAGTCGGCGTAGGGGACGGGCGACGGATGAACGCCCGCCGCGACGAGCCCGGCGATGTGGGCCATGTCGACCATGAAGACCGCGCCGATCTCGTCGGCGATCTGGCGGAACGGCGCCCACGGAATCTCCCGGGGATAGGCGGAGGCGCCGGCGATGATCAGCTTCGGTTTATGCTGCCGGGCCAGGGCGAACAGCTCGTCGAAGTCGATGGTCTCGGTCTCGCGGCTGACGTTGTACGGGACGACGTTGAACCACTTGCCGCTCATGTTGAGGGGATGGCCGTGGGTCAGGTGTCCGCCGTGGGCGAGGTTCAACCCCATGATGGTGTCGCCGGGGTTCAACACGGTGAAGAACACCGACTGGTTGGCCTGCGAGCCGGAGTGGGGCTGGACGTTGGCGTGTTCGGCGCCGAAGAGGCTCTTGGCCCGGTCGATGGCCAGTTGCTCGGCGATGTCGACGGAGGCGCAACCGCCGTAGTACCGCTTGCCGGGATAGCCTTCGGCGTATTTGTTGGTCAGTACGCTCCCCTGCGCGGCGAGGACGGCGGGCGAGGTGGCGTTCTCGGAGGCGATCAGCTCAAGGGTGAACTGCTCCCGCTCTTCTTCGCCACGGATGGCTTGCCACAATTCGGGATCGGCTTCTCTGAGAATGGAATCGGCTACGGTTTCGGACATCGGCTTCCTTGGCTTGGGGGTGATGGGAATTGCGGCTCAGGCCCGCTCGGCGGCGGTGATTTTCTCGACGCGGCGCTGGTGGCGCCCCCCTTCGAAGGGGGTGGCCAGCCAGACGGCCAGCAGGTCGAGGGCGACGTCGTCCCCGACGACCCGGGCGCCGACGCACAGGACGTTGGCGTCGTTGTGCATCCGGCTCATTTTCGCGGTGTAGTGGTCGTGGCAGAGGGCGGCGCGGACGCCGTCGACTTTGTTGGCGACGATGCTCATGCCGATGCCGCTGCCGCACAGGAGGATGCCCCGCCCGGCCTCTCCGGCGGCGACGGCTTTGGCGACGGCGACGGCGTAGTCGGGGTAGTCGCAGGAGGCTTCGCCGTCGGTCCCTTTGTCGAGTGGCTCGTACCCAAGGCTCCGGAGGCGCTCGACGAAGAGTCCCTTGAGGCGATAGGCGCCGTGGTCGGCGCCGATGGCGATGGTTTTGTCGTCTCTCACACTGCCCTCAATGGGGATGTAACCAAACTATCAATTATATGGGCTTGCAGGGCCGGGGGCAAGGGGGGATTGGCCCTGCGCGGGGGCGGGGAGGTCATAAAATGGGGTCGTCTCTTGGGAAACTCTTGCTTTTCCATCGGCTCTCGGTCTATAATCACCCCTTTCCGGATGGCCCCTCGTCTAATGGTAGGACAGTAGATTCTGGATCTATACGTCGAGGTTCGACTCCTCGGGGGCCAGCCAACCACTACGCGTGGTGGCGCTCTTTCGCCTGTTACTCAGTAAGAGCCGCCCCCTCCGTGGGCTCCTTCTTGACCGGTTTTCCCTCCCATACTTGCTCAGTAAGAGCCGCCCCCTTCGTGGGCTTCGTCTTGACCAGTTAAGGGGCATCCCCTGTTCAATATCCTGCTAGAATAACGGCGATTTTCCGTCGCTTGTCATCCCCCCGCAAGGAGCCTCATGGACCAGAGCAGCCCCGCTGACGACCGGTCGTCCCGGTTCCGGCAGGTGGTCGGTACCCTCCGCCAGATACGGGGGAATCAGGAGACCACCCCCGACCAGAAGCTGACGGCCCTGCTGCGGCTCGGGGCCGATCTCTTCGGCATGGAGGGGGGGATGATCGGCGCGGTCCGCGACGCGCGGCTCGTGGTGGAGCAGCTCGGCGGCCCCGGCGACCTTTTCAAGATCGGCGAATCGCTCCCCCTGACCGACTCCCGTTGCGCGGCGGCGTTGGCCGTTCCGGCGGCCATGGTCTGCGCCGACCTGACCGCCACGGATGCCCCCCCGATCCCCTGCCTGACCCGGTCGCCGGTCGGCGCCTGGTTCGGGTTCCCCCTGCTGGTGGACGGGGCGCCGTACGGTACGGTGGCCTTTTTCTCCTCCACCCCCCGGACGACCCCCTTTGACGAAGAGGACTTGGCGCTGCTGGAGCTGTTCGCCCTCTGGGGGGGGGCGGAGATCGCCCATGCCCGGCGGGTGGCCACGCTCGAACGGGAGACCCAGACGCTCAACGCCGCCCAGGCGGTGGCCCACATCGGCAGCTGGGACTGGAACATCCTGACCGGCGCGCTTGCCTGGAGCGACGAGATCTACCGCATCTTCGGCGTCTCGCCGCAGGAGTTCGCCGCCACCTACGACGGGTTCCTGCAGGCCATTCATCCCGACGACCGGGGGGCGGTGGTGGCCGCCGTCAACGCCACCGTGGCCGACCCGACGGTGGCCTACGACATTCCCCACCGGGTGGTCCGCGCCGACGGGTCGGTCCGCTTCGTGCGGGAGCAGGGGGAGGTCTACCGCAACGCCCGGGGCATTCCGGTCCGGATGCTCGGAACGGTCATCGACGAGACCGAAAAGCGGGAGTCGGAGGAGCGGTTGCACCTGGCCCGTCGGGTTTTCGAGAGCGTGGGGGAGGCGATCCTCATCACCGATCCGCAGGCGAAGATTCTCGACGTCAACCCCTCGTTCGAGCGGATCACCGGCTATTCGCTGGAGGACGCCCGCGGCCAAAATCCGAGCATGATGCAGTCGGGGCGACACGACGTGACCTTCTACCGAAACCTCTGGCGCACGCTCGTGGACACCGGCGCCTGGACGGGGGAGATTTGGGACCGGCGCAAGGGGGGCGCCCTCTACCCGAAAAAGCTGACCATCAACGCCATCACCGATCCCTTCGGCGCCGTGGTCAACTACGTCGGGGTCTTCTCCGACATCAGCGTCCAGAAGAGGACCGAGGCCCAGCTTGAACAACTGGCCTATTACGACCCCCTCACCCGGCTCCCCAACCGGGCCCTTTTCCGCGACCGGCTGGACCACGCCCTGTCGCTGGCCCGGCGCAACGGGACGCAGGTGGCCCTCCTCTTCATCGACCTGGACCGGTTCAAGAACGTCAACGACAGCATGGGCCATTCGGTAGGGGACGAACTGCTGGTGGAGGTGGCGCAGCGGATTCGGGGCGCCATCCGGGAGACCGACACTCTCTCCCGCCTGGGGGGGGACGAGTTCACCCTGATTTTCGAAAACGTGACCGACCCCCTGACGGTGGACCAGATGGCCGCCGCCGTCATCGCCGCCATCGGGCGCCCCTTCACCCTGCGCGACCGGCAGCTCTACATCGGCGCCAGCGTCGGCATCGCCCTCTTTCCCGACGACGCCGGGGAGGAGGGGGACGCGGAGACCCTCGTCAAGAACGCCGACACCGCCATGTACCAGGCCAAGGCGGAGGGGCGGGGAACCCACACGTTCTTCACCGGGGAGATGAACCGGAAAGTGAGTCGACGGGCCGCGCTGGAGAGCGACCTGCGCCACGCCCTCGAGAACCGGGAGATGGCCCTCTACTACCAGCCGAAGATCGACCTGACTTCCCTGCGGGTGGAGGGGTTCGAGGCGCTGATCCGCTGGATTCGCCCCGACGGGACGGTCGTTTCCCCCGCCGACTTCATCCCGGTGGCGGAGGAGACCGGGCTCATCATTCCGATGGGAGGATGGGTCGTCGAAGAGGCCTGTCGCCAGATCGGGGCGTGGCGGACGGGCGGGGTCGGCGACCGGGCGGTGTCGGTGAACCTCTCGGCCCGACAGTTTCAGGACCCCCAGCTTCTGGCCACCGTGGAGGGGGCGCTCAAGGCCGCCGGGATTCCGGCCGCGCTGCTGGAGATGGAGATCACCGAGAGCATGGTCATGGTCGACACGAAAAAGGCGGTGGCGGTCATGGGGTCGTTGGCCGAACGGGGGATCGCCATCTCCATGGACGATTTCGGCACCGGCTACTCGTCCCTCTCCTACCTGAAGACCTTCCCCCTCTCGGCCCTGAAGATCGACCAGTCGTTCGTCCGGGACATTTTGGACGATCCGGGCGACATGGCCATCGTCGCCGCCGTCATCTCCATGGCCAAGAGCCTCGGCATCCGGACCGTGGCCGAAGGGGTGGAGACGTTCCGCCATGTCGAACTGCTGACCAGCCTGGGCGCCGACGTGGCGCAGGGGTACCACTTCGCCCGCCCCCTCCCGGCGGCCGAGGTTCCGGGGTTTCTGGAGAAGTTCGGGAAACCATCTTAGGCGTCCTCGCTCTGCCTTCGCTCCTGCTTGGCCCATCCAATCGAATTTGGCGAAGCGGCCGCTGCATTGACACTCCCCTTAGCTCCCAGCAGAATACGGGATGGTACAATTATACAATTTGGAGCCATGCAATGAGTCAGCGGATATCTGGCGAATGCCCCATTGTTTCCTCCGATGACGATCTCTTGGGGTTCACTTCCAAAGCGGAAAACCTTTCGACTACCTTGCTGAACTCGACCCCCCCGGTCATGATCGGGCTCTTTTCTCCATGGGGTTCAGGCAAGACCAGCATGTTGAATCTGGTGAAGGACCAAATTGGGAGAGATGGTGATTTTCGTAGACTCAGGATACATCATGCGGGAATCCTTCCCGTCTTCTTCGACACATGGGATCACGAAGATTCCTTGGGGTTGATTCCGAAGTTGGTTTTGCGAATAGCCGATGAAATTGAAAGGAGCCAATATGGGTTGGAGGGAAAAGTTGACGATCTGAAACAATCGGCGGGGCGTGTGGCCGGGGCGGTTTTGTTGACCCTTCTCGATGTGGGAGTCCGCTCCGCGACCATGGGAATGGTCGATACCCGCCTCATCGAATCGGCGAAGAACTATGCGAGTGGGGAGAAAGACCCGGAGAGTTGGGCTAAGAAAGTTCAACGCAACCCCCATCATCAGCTTGCGGTTGAACTTGCCGACCTGATGACAAAGGTCCGTTCGTACGGCTACAGCAGAGTTGCGCTCCTTATCGATGACATCGACCGATGCCATCCAGAGAATGTCTTTGATTTCCTCGACAACATCCGTCGATTACTCACCCTGACCGAACGGGTACGAGGGGAGCGGAGCAACCCACAAAACCTTGCGGGGTTTGTCGGCATCATCGCCGCCGACGAGAAGATTCTCTCCTCCTCGATTCAGGCCCGCTATCCGGGCGCCGATCCTGATGTCTACGGCCATCTTGCCAAGCTGATCACCATCCGGCAGAGGATACCAACCCCCGACAAGTGGGCTCTGACAAATTTCCTCACGAAAAAGATTCTCCCCGCCGCAGGAGATACAGCCAACTATGCCAAGGTCATCGATTGCCTCGCCACTGTCGCCTCGTCTTCGAGCGGATCACTCACCCCCCGGCACGTATTGTCGGTCATGAGGCAATATGCCGCTTCATTCATACCCCAAGAAAACGCAAATCCGGTCGGACCATTTACGGGAACGGCATTTGACGAAAATCAGACCTTCGCAGCAGTGAGTTTGGCTCTCTTTTCCATCGTTGATCCCCCCAGATGCAATATCCTTTTCAGACTGCATCAGGAGGGAATGAAGGATCTTACCTATGTTTGTAGGCTTGCACTCTCTTGCATGACAGACAGCTCCTCGCATAAGGATTCGGATCGAGGAGCCTATCATAGGGATTGCCATCGTTCTCTCGATGAAGACTGGCGAGGCTGCAAGCATGTTCATTTGTTCAAATTGCTTTATCAATATTTCGAGACCTGTTCCGAAAAAACGCAAAACATGCAATTCATCTCAGGCAATGTCGTCAATGCCGCGATGAGGATTGCCGGTTCGGCGTAACCGGTTAATCAGGCGCCTCGCGCAGGAACGTAAAGCAGAGCGCCCTTTCCATGGGAAGCGAGGGCGAAGGGCATTTCCTTTCCCATGGGCGGGGTGGGGCGCCTCCCCTTTTCGCGCCCCGCCCCGCCCATGGGAGCGAAAGTTTCTTTGGTCCTTTCTTTCCAAAGAAAGGACACTCTTGCTTCGCCTTCTATGCGGCCGGGGTGAGCGCCGCCACCACCGCCGCCACGATCCGCTCCTGCTCGGCCAGGTCTTCGATCTTCCCCCCCTGCTCGTTGGTGACGTAGAAGACGTTGATGGCCCGGGGCCCCTCGGTGGAGATCTTGGCCGAGGTGAGGAAATTTGTCAGAGCCCAC
>JADGCD010000101.1 GCA_015229165.1 Nitrospinota bacterium
ATGATGCGATTGAAGCGGCGGGTGGCACTGGTTGGCGCAATGCAATCAATGAATACGAACGTGGTATGAACCAAGTAGCAAGGCAAAAGATGGGCGCGAAAGCAATGGATATGCTAAAAACGCCTGAGGAATTGATTTCTTTATCGAAAGGCAATCGACCGGATATTGTTGGCGATGTTTTTGGACAACCTGCTTTTAGCTTCCAAGGAGAGATGGGCGCACAAGCTTTACCAATCACAAATGTTGCTTCTCAATTAGAGCGTGACCTTGCCGAGCAGACATTAGGTAAGGCCGGTCAATCTAAAGCATTAGAAATAATGCGTATGGGAGAGAAAAAAGGTGTAACGGCCCCAGGCTTGATTGATACCAAAATCTCCATGACTAACTACGCATTACGCTTGCTTGAAGGTAAAGGCGGGAAGCGGGTAAATGAGGAAATGGCAAGACTAATGCAACCAGAAAATTTGCCTGAATTGGTAGAGGTGATGAAAGCAGCCAAACCATCGGTACGCGCTAAGTTAATCAACGAAATGACTAAGCACGGCCTAAAGATGGGTGGCGGTTTAACGGGAGCGATACTTAGACCGGATTATGGACAAGAAAACTAATAGTAATCACGCCACTGGTCTTTATGTTCGCGCCAATTCTTTGCGCCATTAGCGATGATATTTAAGATGATGAGCAAAGCAACAATACCGATGAACCATAACATTAAAGTCTCCTTATTAAGAGGTAAAGCGTGTCAATAAGAGATTTAATCCTATCAGATGATCCACAAAAAGCAATCCAGGAATTGCGTTTTCAGTGGACGGAGATGGCTAGTCAAGTCTTGACGCCTGAAAATGTTGTGATTGAGCCTGATGTATCGGCTACCCCTGCAAAGATAGGGGAGATGGTTTTTCAGCTTACCAACAATACGACTTTGGTAATTAAGGTACGCGGTACGGATGGAACGGTAAGAAGTAATATATTAACGCTGGCTTAAGGGGATAAAAATGGCTGAACAAAAAGACCGTAGAGAGCTTGAAAACAAACGATTTCGGATAGATACAACGGTAAACATTGCCCATATTTTAACCACAATTGGCCTTGTAACAGCAATCTTTACTTGGGGTAGCGATGTGAAGGCCATGCTGGTAAAGCATGAGACAGAAATAACGTCTTTGCAAAATGCGAACGGTTATAACGATCAAAAAATGCAGATGCAAATATCGGAATTGCGAACAGACGTAAGGACGTTAAGCTCTAAGATTGACTATATGCTTGATTACCGACCACTGGCAAGGATTAAGCCAAAATGAGCATGTGCAAGGATTGTTTCTACAACTCAATCAATCTGTACTTTACGCCAGGTGTGGACAAGAACGGCAAGTTGGCCGATGAATGCGCTATCGACAAGCCGAATTATCCTCATGCCAAGCACTGTCTTGGATATGAAGCTGCTGATCGTGACCCGGAAATGACTGAAGAATATACGCGGGGTGGTTGATGAAAGACGTTGACTTCATCAAGAAATGGGAAGGATGCAAGTTAACCGCTTATCAGGATGTAGTTGGTATTTGGACTATTGGGTATGGGCATACCGGCAAGGATGTACGGCAAGGTCTGGTTATCACGCAAGAAGAAGCTGATACCCTGCTAAACAATGATTTATGGACGTTTCGTAAGTGCGTAGATGTAGGTGTAACCGTAGATATTACCGTATCAATGCGAGCGGCTTTATGCTCTTTGGCGTACAACATTGGATGCGGGGCTTTCTCTAAATCGACCGTTTTACGCAAGGTAAATGCTAAAGACTGGGCTGGTGCGGCTAATGCTTTTTTGATGTGGAACAAGGCTGGTGGAAAAGTGATCAAAGGTCTGGAAAATAGACGCAAAGCCGAAAGAAACTTGTTTTTATCAGAACTTCCAGCAAGCGAAAACCCTTTTACTATCCGACAGGAGGATAAACCGATGTTACCCTTTATTGCAGCAGCTCTACCAGCTCTACTCAATGCGGCCCCTGATCTTATCAGGGTATTTGGTGGCGGCGAACAGTCTGAGAAGAACGCCAAAGCAGCCGAAAAAGTAGTCGATATTGCCAAGGCTGTAACCGGAGAAACAACGGCTGAAGGAGCAGTAGCCAAAATTCAGACTGACCCGGCAATGACTGAAGCTTTTGCACAAGAAGCACGCGCTCAGTTTTTGGAGATTGAAGAACTGGCCGAAAAACGAGTTGCAGCAGCACGTGAGTTTAACAAGGCCGATGAACCAATGTTTTGGCGGGTTAAGTTCGTGCATATCCTGAGCCTTCTGGTGGCCGCTAGTGCGCTTATCGCCATTGGGTATATCCTTGTAGCCAGCTCAGACGCTACGGAGCGTAGCATGGCCTTACAGACGCTCTTGGTAGTGGGTATGGGGGGTGTCATGGGATATTGGATAGGTTCTAGCCAAGGTTCTGACAAGAAAACGGACATGATGAACAAATGAGCCGGTTTATGACCCCTTTAAGGGTTCAATTGCTGGATGAAATTGACCATGTAAATGCCGCTGGTGGAGATGGTATCAGGGCTTCATGGCGGTTATTATCCCCCTTAAAATACGATTCTGACTATCTCAAAAAGGTTATTGAAGTGCCAGCAGGATTCGATACTGACTTTTCCAGTACCCCGAAGGGTATGCAGCAATATGCTTTTAAGGCGAGTGTATTGCATGATTGGGCATACCGTACAAAAAGCCTATCGAAAGAAGATGCGGATGAAATGTTTTTAGAAGCGATGCTGGTAGACCGCATCCCGGTAGCGCATACTTATTACTTGGCAGTTAAAAACTTCGGTCAGATGGCTTATGACCCCGATTTTAAAGGATGGTGAACTATGGAGCTAGGACAACTACTACAAATGCTTGGGCAAATGGGTGCCAAACCCAAACAAGGTGTATCGGCACCAAATGCCATGCAAACCATTCAGGCCCGTAAGCAATATAACGACTATGTGATTGAAGCCCAAAGCATGGGGCAACAACCTATTCCTTTTGAACAGTGGGTACAGGGTCAGCGCTAGATTTGCTAATCTTTCCTACCATAGATATAGCTATATGTTTAGTCCGCTCTACTAGCATTGCTTCTGCTAATTCATAAGAGCGTTTAGCTATATACTCATCATCCGATATTGTGTTTTTGGATAAAAAAATCTTCATAGCCTCTAAGGCAATTTGATCGCGTGAAATCATTTCCATAATTTACCTTTCGCCTTTCTTGTCTTTCTTGGCTTCGCATATAGGGCATTTGTAGTAATAGATTCGCTTATTCTTACGAACCGGGACAAACCCCTTATCTTCCCGATAGCGGCCACAGTTCTTACAGAACCGCTCTCTATATTCCTTCATAAAGCCTCGCCACAGATTCAATAGAAGTCTTGTCTTTTACATCTCTCAACATCGCTAAAGCGTTTTTCCAAATAGGCCCGTTAAACTCTGCTTTAGCTTTCTCTAATACTGTTGGAAAACTATCAATCGTAGGACACCAGTAAGGATATTCTTTAGGAAGCAACTCGACCACCGAATTATCCGGAGAAGTAATGATAACCGCTCCCACCGCCGCCGCTAAACTAACCTTGGTAGCTGGCTTCATCTTGGATTCCAACGATCCTGTGTTTCTAACGCTAACATGGCAATTAAAATTGTTAGCCCACCTAATCATAGCTTGAGTGTCGGTAATCATCGCTACGCCGCTTCCTGGCACGATTGAAGAGCAATTGAAATCATGGCCTATGTACGCGGCCTTAAAGGCGTTCATGGGAGCCTGTGGGCTATCCTTGAGCCTTTCGTCCCATTGATGGTGGATGATGGTTGTTTTCTTGAACCAAGCCTTCAAGAACCCAGCCATTTCTTCATTGTAGGCAATGACAGTACCGACAAAATAGAACCAGTGTTGCCACTTCAGACGCTCGGCATAGGCAAAGTTATCAATCGGATCATAGATGATTCTTGCGCCTGAAGTGCTGGCCTTAATTACCAAATCGGGGTCAACCGTCTTGACGAATACCACGGTTTCGCCTTCCAGGTTATCTGGCAGAGTATTCAAGTAAACAGACGCACCCAACTTGTTTGCTATTTGGTCAGCCCGTAGATACGAGCTTGCCTGGTTATTGGCTTTTACGAATATCAATTTAGCAACCTTTCCCAATAAATAGATGGATCAGCATATTGCTTTGCTTTATCAAAAGCTCTATCGGCAAGTGATTCGCACCTGCAATAATCATTCATCAATAAATTAACCAAAGACGGTAGTTCTTTCATGTCGTCATACCAGACAATTTCATCATCCGTGAATATCTTGACTGTTTCAGGGTTTCTAGGCTCAATAACTACACATTTAGCCATTGCTGCTTCCCATACCCGGCCTTTTATCTGCCATTTCCGTTGGTCTGTATCACCAGATAAACAGTTACCGAAATTGAGCGTCACTTTAGTTCTGCGTAAGGCTTCCATCATGTCCTGCATGAACTGATGTTGTATAGAGATTCCATTTTCGCGTAGATACTCAATGGTTCTCTTACGTTCTGGATAAATACCTGTAGCACCATAGAAAGCAAAGTCAATGTCCTTATTCGTTCCGCTGTACCAAAACCATTGATTGATTGGCAAATAACATCCATGTTCATTGAATGTGTCCATCCGTATAACCTTGTCTGCTAACGTTGATAGCTGCTCCAAAGGTTTTCGCCATTGCGGTTTAGCCCCATCAGGGAAAATCATTGTCACTTTTTTAAACTGCTTGAAGTAAAAAGAAGGGCTGACAATATCGAACAAAGGTTTGATTCTTTGCAAGTCGCCCATCACAAAGATAATGTGTTCCTTCTCATATTCCGTAGAAAACTTCATCTTAGCTACTATGTCTTTGAAGTCTTTTTTATCCATTGGCAAACAGATAACATCCTTCGGGGCTGTCTCTGCTAACTGCTTATAGATAGGCCCATCAAAGCAAAGCAGCATTGTCATTTAACTGTTTTCGCCTTTTTTTTGTGACCCGACTTCTCTTTCTCTTGATTAATTTTATACCTTAACCAAATAGCCCATTGCTCAGGGTTAAAAAATCGTTGAGCATTATATTCAACATTAAGCCTTGACCTTTCTTCTGCTTCAAATAACTCCTGTTCTAGCGAAGTTTCAATTTCCTCAACAAGCGCTTTTACTTGTGGTTTGATTCGGTCATCAACAAACATAAACCTGTCAAATTTTTTCTTAAAAGGCCACATAATTTATCCTTTGCAAGCCATGTGAATGCCATACCCAATATGCTCAATCATGTATTCAATATCCATATCAGTAATACCAGGCCAGCATCCGACAAATAGACTTTGGCGCATTAGAAAGTCTGCTACCGGGAAGTCTTGTTTGTATTTGCTGAACGGATGGTGTCGAGTGATATTCCCAGCAAAGAAAGGACGATGCCTAATACCAACGGACTCAAGATAATTGCCTAACACATCCCGATTACCTTCACGCAAAGTTAACACGACACCAAACCAACTAGGTAATGCGCCCTCTGGTACTTTGTGCTTTACAAGGCGTTTATCTTGATAAACTGCATCGGCTATTTTGTCGTGAATTTCTTTGCGCTTGGCTACGAATCCATTCAGGCGTTTTAATTGCTCACGCCCAAACGCACAGTTGGCTTCTGGCAGCTTCATGTTATAGCCGACAGTCTCATAGACGTAGTGCGGGAAGTATGGGACACCATCCACTTCCATGCTGTAACTAGTATTGTTCTGCCCGTATGAATCCCAATTGCTCATCTTACCCCAATCTCGGAGTGAGCGTAGGCGCTTGAATGTTTTTTCATCCTTACAAGTCACCATACCACCACCACCTAAAGCGGTAATCTGGTGCGAAGGGTAGAAAGAGTAAGTACCTATATCTTTTAACCCGATATTTGAACCAACGGCCTCACATCCATCCTCAATAATACGGCAATCGTATTCAAGTCCATTTAAACCGACTGGTACGCCAAGCGTATGCGCGAACAAGATAGCCGAAATATCCTGTGTATTTAGCTGTTCCTGAATTTGAACTACATCTATGTTATGTGTTTCAAGGTCGTAATCAACAAGTACAGGACATAACCCCAAGTGAAGAATAGGAGACAATGTAGCAGGGAATCCACATGCAGACGTGATAACACTCGAACCGGGAGCAAGATCAAGGCTGGCAAGAGCAAGAAGATTAGCACTAGAACCACTATTAACACATACGCCATACGGTACTCCTATATAGTCAGCGAACTCGCGTTCAAAGGCTTCATTCTCTTTACCACTGGCTAACCAGTGGCCTTCCATAACACGGTTAACAGCGTCTTTTTCTTCTTGCCCAAAGATTGGTTGAGCGAACGGTATTTCCAGCTTAACCATTTTTTCTATATTTCCCATTTAAAACCTCACTAATATGTGATTGACTAACGCCGTATGTTTCTGCAATTTGTTTTTGTGTTCTTGTTTTACCTATATCGCGTATTTCAGAAATTTGATTATTTGTTAGTTTTGATCTTGGGTTTTGTTCGCCAAATAAAGAAGGAGAATAATGACGGTTACGTTTTACACAATCTTGAATATTCTCTGATTGAGTCCCGATTCGCAAATGATTAGGATTCACACAACATCTAATGTCACAACTATGTAATACACAATTACCATGAAACCCATCGCCTTCTGGTATTTCACCTACATAGATTTCATAAGAAATAACATGTGCGCATTTAACTTTCCCAGGGGAAGCCATTATTAATCCATATCCAGTATTATTAACTGTGCCAGTCCAAATCCAGCATCCAGATTCGGTAATTTTCTCAAATTTTTCCTCGAATCTCTCTTGCAATGTACGGACAGGCCATCTACTCACCAATTGCTCCTCCAATTTAATTGTAAAGATGTGTCCATAGGCAACTTAACTGATTTAATGTCTGATCGTAAGCATGGTTCTACATCCGGCCTAGATTGTTTAGCTAGATCATATGTCGATTTACGTTCTGTTCCAACATGCAAAACATGATGCCCTTTTTTATTCCATCCGTTGATTATGCCAGCAATAATAACCGCTATTTTGTCAACGTAATCGCCTGTAGTCCATTGGTCAGTACAAGCTTTTGAATGTTTAAACGGTCTTGGCTTGAACAAGCATCGGATAATCATGCTAGACGGGGCAAGTGAACACATAGACTCACCAAGCAATTTAGTGAGCGCATAATAATTTATTGGGTCTGGTGAATCATCTATACTGTAATTCCCTTTACCTCCGCCAAATATATATTCTGTAGAAATATAAACGATTGGTATCCCAAGAGAAGCCATGTGTTTCGTTCCAAGGACATTGGTTTTATAACAAGTTTCTCTATCGTTTTCTGCTTTTGCAACATCTGTATAAGATGCACAATGAGCTATCAAATCAAATTGACTAGAAACGCTATACCTTTCGGTTATATCCATTGTTTCATGGCTAGGCGCATAGCAATTCAAATACTTTTGCAACTCAGTGCCCAACAACCCGGAGCCGCCAGTAAGTAAAATCATCCGATTACCTTTTTGATCTTTGTGCGTATTTCTTCACAGTTGGCATAATACCCGCCAGCCATTTCATAC
>JADGCD010000102.1 GCA_015229165.1 Nitrospinota bacterium
CCAGGGAGTGGTGGAAGTTGTTGCTGATGCCGGGCTGCAGGTCGGTGACCGGGTAACGGTTCGAGATGGCAAAGCGGTTCGGGTGCAGGATGCGGTAGATGTGCCGGTGTATTTCGTGTGATGCCCGTGCGACTTGTCTGGGTCAAACCACCAACCGGTTCTCCCCACTCATTTTTTTGCGAAGCGCCAGAATTTCCCTGAGATTCTTTCTGCCTTTCTTGGCAAAGCAGCCCTGTCCCTGCCATTCCTGCATCATCTTCTCCAGAATGGCATCCCCGTTTTCCCAACCTTCCTCTTCCATGGCTTGCAGCGTGTCCACCAGCAGGTGCATCCCCGTGCCGAACTCCTTCTGCATCCCCGGCAGGGCCAGCAGAGCCCCCATCACGTCACGTATCTCACCGATGGTCCAACTGCGTCTTTCCATGGTCTCAGCCCTTTGCGCAACGTGTTGAAAATTCTAGGAAGAACACCGATCTGGCGACTCTTTTCTCCAACGAGGATGCATTTTCTCATGATGCGGAAATCGTGTCGACCATAAACCGGCAAACCGAGAGCACCACAGCTGCCCATGACGCCGGAAAGAATCAGGCGCAATATCGATCGCTCCAGAATTCGTTATGACCGGGAGGAAATTCCTTTGAATTTAGGGCCGAAGAAAGGTATGGTGTGGGCATGTGTGGGAAAAAGTGCGCACTTTTGAGCACAAATGAGCATCGCATCCTTTCAGCCTCGGAGGACCGTCCCTTGATCGGGAAACAGAACAAGATATCGGTACTCTTGAACCCCGATGAATATGAACGATTCGAGGAGTACTGCGCGCATCGCGGGTTCAAGAAAAGCACCCTCATTGCCCGACTGGTCAGGGACCACCTGGACCACGAAGGCTTTCGTCCGCACCCCAGGTCATCCTCTGAGGGGTCTTCTCCGGCGGGAAAAGGACCGACAACCGGGGGGGCGAAGGACACGACCGAGTTCGAATTTGATGTGCCTGGGGGAACAGTTCTGAGTCGAGCAGAACGCATCGGTCTGGTCGACCGGATTCGACGCCGGGGCGCCGAATTTTCCCCGCCTCCTATGCAGGATCGGTTCGTCGACGGAATCATTCTCGGCGACACAAGAGGTTCGGCTCTCCGTTGCGCATCCGCGGTCGCGTCGGATTTCAATCGGTTTTGGTCCGCTCGGTCCTCGGACGGGGAAGCGCCGTTCGATGTTGTCGATCTTTTCAGCGGCTGCGGGGGAATGTCAGCCGGATTCCGGGCAGTGAACAGCCTCGTCTCGGCTTACCGTATCATCGCGTCAGTGGACATCGATTCCACCGCCAACAGTTCCTTCCGGGAAAATTTCGGGTTCTCCCCGCTCGAAGAGGACGTCTCCGAACTGTCGCGTAATCCGGGACGCCTGGAGGATTTTTTGAAGACATCCGGGCGTCGGAGAAACAAACCCCTGATCATGATCGGCTGCGCCCCCTGTCAGGGGTTCTCGTCCCACCGGAACTCCTCCGGCGCTTCCGACTCCAGAAACTCTCTGTTCACGGATTTCGCGACAATCGCCGCACGGCTGAAACCGGAGGCCGTCATCGCCGAAAACGTGCCGGAACTCCTGACTGACCGGTATTGGCCTTATGTGCAGGAAGCGAGGCGCATTCTTTCCGAAGCCGGATACCATGTGCATCTGGCCGTGCATAACATGGCCGAATTCGGTCTGCCCCAGGAGAGATTCCGCGCACTAATGGTCGCCATGCGCCGTCCGTTTCGGCCTTTGTCCGGCTTTCTTCGCAGGGGAGAGTTCCGGACCGTCCGTCAGGTTTTGGGCGATCTGCCCAAGGTCGCAGCCGGCGAGCGTCATCCCGACGATCCGATGCATTTCAGCGCCGGACACAAGGAGTCCACGATCGAAACAATCAGGGCGATCCCCAAGGACGGCGGCAGCCGCCCCGACGACGTGGGTCCGGAATGCCTCCGTCTGGCCAAGGCCAGGAACGGCAAGGCGATCTACGAGGACGTTTACGGACGCCTTTCCTGGGATCGTCCCGCCATCACCATCACTGCCTATGCGCGGAATCCCGCCAGCGGCCGCTTCGTCCATCCCGAACAGGACCGTGGACTCACCGTCCGTGAGGCGGCTTTGTTGCAGGGCTTTCCGAAGGACTACCTGTTCGCCGGTTCCCTGGATGAAAAATTTCGCCAGATCGGAAATGCCGTGCCGCCCGTATTCTCCGGATATCTGGCCATGTGGCTGCTGGGTGAGCTGCTTGACGCGCTGCCGACGGCAGACGAATTCGATCGGGGCGTCGTCCGTCCGGTCGGTCCGTCGTTTTCTCGCATGATTCCCTCGCTCAAGGCCGGTCATGGGAAAGGCGCGTTTCGCGCATCGTCCGTCGCCGGGTCCGGCGACGGCGTCGATGCGGTGACGGAGGTCCGGGCCTGACATGAGCCGTCCCGAATCAGAAATTGTCGCGATCGATCTGTTCTGCGGCGCGGGGGGATTGTCCCGAGGCCTTGAGGACGCCGGGATCACCGTACTCTGCGGCATCGATTCCTGGGACGTCGCGACCCGCACCTATGCCCTGAATTTTTCACATCCGGTGCTGTGCGCGGATCTTTCGAACATGACGGCGTTAGAGATTCGCAAACGGACCGGCATCGGAAACAAAAGACCGGATTTGGTGGTCGGCGGCCCTCCCTGCCAGGGTTTCTCAGTGCAGAGGGTGGGGCCGGACTACGACGTCCGCAACAATCTGGTCCTGGAATTCGGTCGCCTGGTCCGCGAATTCCGTCCCAGGATGTTCCTCATGGAAAACGTGCCGGGCCTGCTAGGCAAACGCGGGCGCGAGTTAGCGCTCGTTTTCGAGTCGGAAATGGCGAAGGCCGGTTATCGTTGCAGGTCGGTCCTTGTCAACGCTGCCGAGTACGGCGTCCCTCAGATCCGGAAAAGGGTCATCATCTTCGGCGGTCCGGAAGAGGAATCGTCGGCCTTCGAGTTTCCTTCCCCCGGATTCACGGCGGAAAACTTTCGGACCGTGCATGACGTGATCGCCGATCTTCCGTCCCCGCCCGAGGACCATGTCCCGCTTCCCGGAGATCCCCTGCATCGTCGGATTCGGCTGTCGCCCCTCAATCTCAAACGCATCGGCATGATCCCTCCGGGCGGCGGCATGGAAAATCTTCCTCAGGAGATGCGGGTCGACTGTCACAAGAACGGGGCAGCCCGCATCGGACACCGGTTTGTTTACGGACGGTTGGCGGGTGACAGGCCGGCGGCCACGATCACGGCCCGGTTTGACTCCTTCACCCGGGGCAAGTTCGGCCACCCGACGGAACACCGCAACATCACGCTCCGGGAGGGGGCGAGACTGCAGACCTTTCCGGACTCCTTCGTCTTCCGGGGCACCCAGGAGGAAATCGCTGCCCTTGTCGGCAACGCCGTACCTCCTCTTCTTGCCAGGGAAATCGGGCACGCCGTCTGTCGCGCTCTGTCCGAACCATCCCGATCGGAAGCCCCGTCGATTCCGAATCGACGAAAGCTGGATCGCGACGATTCCCGACAATTGCCTCTTTTCGACTGAGACAGGAGGAAGCATGTCGGACTCGAAATCCGTTCACTGGGGCGGCTCCCTCCATCAGACCTTCCGTCTGCTGCCCGTCGAACGTCATTCCGGCAATCTGCGTCCGTTCTTGGAAAGTCACGGTCTCACCCCGGACGAGATTCTCGACAGGCTGCCCTACCACGAGGCCCGCGCTGTCGCAAGGGGAGGCGGCGGGGGACGTCCAGATCCCAAACGATACAGGGACGGGAAACAGGTCTATCAGACCATCGGCCTCCTGTATGAAGGTTCCGACGGGCGTATCCGTGTCACGTCCCTCGGTGAGGCCGTCAGGCGGTGGATCGACATCATCCGTCCTGGAAACAGCGTGATTCTGGCGCGGCATGCAGCATGGGCCCTTGCGGCATGCCAGCTCAAGAATCCAACCGGGGCCGGAGACCGTTTTCCGCCGGACATGCAGGTCTTTCCCTTCGCGTTCATCTGGAGAGCGATGCTGGCCCTTGACGGGAAAATCGGCTCGGACGAACTCAATCGGGCGATCCTCAAGGTGAGGAACGAGGACGAACTGGGCAAGGCGATTGAAAAGATTGCGCATGCGCGGGAAATGGGGGATATTGAATCCCTCGGAGGGGAGACGCTGTCGGAAAAGGCGAAGAACGACCGGATCATCCCCTGGATGTCGCTGGCGTCCTTCGGATGGACGCTTTTCCCCGACAAACGGGGCGGCAGCGGGTATTACGAGCTGATTCCCGAGACCATGGACATTGTCGCCGAGGCGTCGCGGATATCCTTCGAGCATCGGGAATACCGTTCGACCGCCGAATATGTTGAACACATCGCCGACTGTGCGGCCCTTCCGAAGGATTTGAGATGAATAATTACGGTGCGGCCACCGAGGCCAAAATCAATGAAGTGGTTGAGGCCTGCGGGCGGTACGGTAGCCGTTCAGTCATCGCTCTGGCCGGTGTGCCGGGGACCGGAAAGTCCTATGTCGCCTCCATCGCCGCCCAACGATTCACGAACGAGCCTCTGCTCGTGCGGGAGATTCAGTTTCACCAGTCCTTTTCCTACGAAGAGTTCGTGGAGGGACTCCGGATCGACGACCGGCGCGGCGTCAACGCGGTTCCCGGCATTTTCCTCGAATGGAACGAGCGCGCCCGCTCCGACCCGGGACAAAGGTACGTCCTGCTGATCGAGGAGCTTACCCGCGCGAATCTGCCCTCGGTGCTGGGCGAGCTGATGACCTACCTCGAACACCGGGACCGTCCGTTCTGGACCATGTACAGCCGTAAACCCGTACATATCGCTCCGAACCTCACCGTGCTGGCGACCTACAATCCCACGGACCGTTCCGCCGTCGACCTCGACGCCGCGATTATCCGACGTCTGCGCATCATCCGCTTCCCGCCCAGCGTCGAACAGCTCGCGGAGATGCTCGCCGGCGGTAATCTGGGGCGGAAGACCGTCGAGGCGATCCAAAACGTGTTCCGTGTCTGCGAGGACATATTCGCGGACGAATACATGCATCTCATGCCGTTCGGTCACGGGATCTTCGCGGACGTGGTCGACGAGCGGCCCGATCTTCACCGCCTCTGGGCGGAACGCATCGAGCCGCTGCTGCGCAGACCGCTTCTTGAGCCGCATCCTTTCACCGACGTCATCCGGGAGCACTATCCTTGGCGGGATCCCGAATTCATGATCGGATGACGGTCGTCCGGGTACCGGAGAGAGGCGGTGTCGACATTGCGTCCGACGTATGGCGACGGTTGGACTCGAACAGGGAGTTCAACCGTCTGGTGGGCAACGGCATCCTGAGCGTCTCCCGTTCGGGGCGTGACCGGATGCGGATCGAAGGGGCATGCCACGTCGGACGTGCGATTTGCTCCGACGTAATCCTGGAGGTTCACGAAAAAGTGGACGGCGCACTCGCCGCCCTGCTGGGATATGCGGCCCGGGGGGCGTTCAGGGTTGAGCGCACGGCATCGCCGGCCACCGCCGTCGGCGATTTGATCGCCCTGCTCATCCGGCAGTTTCTGGACGCGCTCTCCTCCTATGCATCCGGCGGACGCGAGTTCGCCTACGCTTCGGAGACTGCGGAAGGTGCGATCGTCGGCGGTCGGCTTGACGTACCGGGGACAATACGGCTGCGAGCGCGCGGGTTGGGCCACAAATTCAGGTTTCGTCGAAATGTCCTGACCTTCGCCGTGCCGCTCAACCGGGTGCTCTTCGCCGCTCTCCGTGAAATCCGGCGCATTGCCGAACTGGTTGAGGTTCCACCCGAAGTAATCGCCCGTGCCAGGGGTCTCGCCATGTTGTTCGGGGACTGCCTCGATTCCGCGACGCTGTTCGGTCGGCGGTCGGAGTTCGCAAGGCAGGCGCAGGATCTGATGTCGCTTCCGATCAAGGAAGACGTCCGCGACCTTCTGGCCCTTGCGGGGACGATCCTCTCCCACGAAAGTTTCGAGCACGGTCTCGAACATGTCGCGGTCGCCCCCCGTGCCTGGTTCCTGAACCTGGAGAGCCTGTTCGAGTCGTCCGTTCTGGCGGTGCTGGGCAATCAGATCGGGACGGGCGGCTCGGTGTTCAAGGCCGGCAAGGCGGCTCCGTCCGTGTTCGGCAAAGAGTCGGATGAGTTTCGGGTCCGACCGGATATCGTGATCCGCTCAGCCTCTGGAGAGGTCATCGCCGTGGGCGACGTGAAATACAAGAACTGGACCGGGAGAGCCTCTCCCGCAGACATCTACCAGCTGCTGGTTCACACCGCCGCCTACAAGGGGGCTTCAGCCTTTCTTGTGTTCCCGGGTGAGCGGTTCGAGGTGCGAGATATGGGATCTTCGGTGACAGGAGCGGAAACCAGGCTGTTCGCTGTGGACGTCCGCAACCTGGGGGAGGGGCTGCGCAATCTGCTGACGGAGTTGAAATTGCCCCTTCGGAGCCCTGCCGCCGCCGTATCAGCCGGCTGAACGGACCGAAACCGCCGACAAACCGTGGCCACGGAGAATCCCGCATGCGCCCCAGGCTCCGGAAAGGGGAAAAGCTCACCAAATCCGAGCAGATGGCCAGGGTCAGAAGCAAGGACACCGCACCAGAGACCATTCTGCGCAAGACGCTCTGGCATGCCGGATTGAGGTACCGTGTACGACCGGACTTGCCAGGGACGCCGGACTTTGCTCTAATGAAGGATAAGGTGGCCGTTTTTGTGGACGGATGCTTCTGGCACGGGTGCCCGATCCACTACACAGCGTCGGTGAGGAATGCCGAGTTCTGGCAGAAGAAGCTGGCCCGCAACCTGGAGCGGGATCGACGGGTGGATGAGGAACTGGCGAAATTGGGGTGGAGGATTGTCCGGGTTTGGGAGCACGAGGTTGAGCAATCAGTCACGAAAACCGTTGAACGGATGCATGCAATTTTTCGTGTGAACCGTAGGGCCAGTTAACGTATCACCTCATATGAACCCAAGCTGCGTTGGATCCAGTTAGGATTGCTCATGTAGGAGTCCTCCGGAAAAAAAGTCGTCGGAGTCGTTGACAATCCTCAGCCTGGAGGAGGTGTTTGCGGTATGATCTTCATGTTGTTTTTGAATGAAACCATGAGGATAAGTGCCGCATGTTTCGCCTGATGTACGCTTCAATCGGGATAGGGGGGGCTTGTGGCCTTTTCCCCCTCCCACACCACCGTGCGTACGGGTCCGTACACGGCGGTTCGGCGGATTAAGCTGTTTTAGGCAGGGTAGGTGGGAGGAGGGGAGGGAGGCCGAGTTTGGCAAGGGTCGCGTTGTCCAGTGCAATATGAATGGGCAATGAGCGGCTTAATCTCCATGGTCCACGGCTGGAGCCTGCTGCGCATGCCGCTTGTCTTGGTGGGACTCCTCGTTTCACGAGTTCGCGGAATCGCTTCCGCCCGGTTTTCCATTGGTTCCAGGCGATAGAGCGAATACGTCGTCGTGTCCATTCGTCCAGTCGTCGCAGCACGGAAGGGGTTTGGCAAAAGCCGAAGTATCCCAGCC
>JADGCD010000103.1 GCA_015229165.1 Nitrospinota bacterium
GGGGGGCGTACTGGCTCAACGGGACGAACGTGGCCCTCCTGTCGGACGACGAGCTGGCGGCCATCCGGAACCGGGAGATCGGGTTCGTCTTCCAGAGCCATAACCTGCTGCCCCGAAATACGCTGTTGGAGAATGTGGCGCTCCCCCTATATTATGGGGGGGACAAAAATCCGGCCCCCCGGGCGGAAGCGGCCCTGACGCGGGTGGGGCTAGGCCACCGGCTCTCCCACTATCCGGGGCAGGTCTCCGGCGGCGAGAGCCAGCGGACCGCCATCGCCCGGGCGTTGGTGACCTCCCCGAACGTGATTCTGGCCGACGAGCCGACCGGCGCGCTCGACTCGACCATCGGGGGAGCGGTGCTGGACATACTCAAAGAGCTGAACGAACAGGGGGTGACGGTGATTATCGTCACCCACGACCGGCAGATCGCCCAGCGGGCGGACCGGATCATCACCATGCGCGACGGAAAGGTCGAGACGTAAACGATGAGCGAACAGACGGATTCCCCCCGACAGTCGAAAACCCCCCTGCTGGTCCTGATCCTCGGAGCGGCGGCGCTGACGGTGGTCGGCTATTTCGTGGCGCCCGGCGGGGGTGAGACGGCGCAGGTGGCGCTGATCTATCCTCCGGGGGCGACGATCGTGATCGACGGGGCTCCGGCGGCGGGTGTCCCGCAGACGCAGCACCTGAACATGCCGGAGTTGAAGGGGACGATCTACCAGCTCCCCCGGGGGGACCACGCGGTTGAGGTGACGCTGGCGGACGGGGCGGTGGTGTCGGGCTCGATCAACGCCGACCCGGACCACTTCGGCTCGAAGGTCTATCAGGCCTATCCCGACAAGGGGATCGCGCTGCGCAAATAGCGGCTACGCGCCGATGCGATCTGATCTACCCCGTCGATGCAATAGTCGGCGTCTTCGCCGCCTCGCGCTTGACAGATGATAGACGGCCTTGACCGGTCGGTGACTGCGTGGCGAAGACGCGCCGATGCGATCTGATCTACCGTCTCCATCTAGCTTCCGTTCCCTGCGCCCCTCGCCCTTGACAGATGAGAGTGGCGCGGCCCATCCTAGCCATAGAGGCGCGGCCCTTTTCGCTGGTCGGGCCTCATCAATAGGAGATGACGACATGCCGTCGCTCGAATCGCTCGTCCTTCTGCTGGTCGTCGGCGTCGTCGCCGGTTGGCTTGCCGGACTTGTCTTCCGCACGCGGGAGAGCCTCTTTACCAACCTGATCGTCGGCGTCATCGGCGCATTCGTCGGCAAGTGGCTCTTCGGTGTTCTCGGTCTTCACGTGGCCGGGGGATTGACCGGCGCCATCATCACCGCCTTCGCCGGGGCGGTGGTCCTCCTCTTCGTCGTCGGCGTCATCCGCCGGTAAGTCCGCAAACAAAAAACCGGCCCCCCGAAAGGGGCCGGTCGTGGATGAATCGTCGGGCGCGGGTCAGATTTTCATCTGGATGTCGTGGCGGCTCTTGAGGCTGTCCAGATAGGTGGTAAACGCCTTCTGGGCCTCTTCCATCTGAAGCTTCTTGGCGATCTGCCCTTTGGCTTCTTCAAAGGGAACCTCTCCGGCGGGGATCTTTTCGGCCACTTTGATGATGTGGTAGCCGAACTGGGTCTTGACCGGACCGACGACCTTCCCCGGCTCGGCGGCGAAGGTGGCTTCGTCGAACTCTTTGACCATCCGGCCCCGGGGGAAGACGCCCAATTCGCCACCGGTGGCGGCGGAGCCGGGGTCTTCGCTCTTGGCCTTGGCGACGGCGGCGAAATCGGCGCCTCCGGCAAGCTCGGCCACCACCGCTTCAGCGCGGGCTTTGGCGTCGGCGTCGGCCTTCTCGTCTCCCTCCGCCGTGGGGCGGATCAGGATGTGGGAGGCTTTCACGCTCTCGCCCCGGGCGAACTGGGCCTTGTTGGCGTCGTAGAACTCTTTGGCTTTCGCGTCGTCAACGACGATCTTGCCGAGGATCTCTTTGTCGATCAGTTTGCGGACGGTCATCTTGTCGAGCATGTCGGCCCGGAAGTCGGCCTCGGTCAACCCCTGCTCGGCCAGGGCGGCGGTGAAGGCGGCTTCGTCGGGGAACTGCCCTTTCATCTGGGCCAGATGGCTTTCGACCTCGGCGGGGTCGGCGGCCAGGCCTGCGGCTTTGGCCTCGCCCAGCAGCAGGACGTTGGTCACCATGGTGTCGGCGATGTTCTTGCGGATGTTCTCGAAGGCCTGCTCGGGAACGCCGGAGCCCTGTTGGGCGACGTTTGCGGCAAGCCCTTTGAGGGCGCGGCGGTACTCGGCGGCGGAGACGGGCGCGCCATCGACGGTGGCGATGACGTCGGGGGTGTCGGCGATGAGCTTTTCAATCCCGGCGGCGTCGATGGTGGGGCCCATCTCTTTCTGGTCGGGCAGGTCGAAGGCGACCGGGGTCTGCTCCTTGTCGGCCTGCCGCTCGCTGGCGGCGGTGGAGGCGAAATAGACCGCCGATCCGGCGACCGCCGCCACCAACACAACCGACACGACGATTCTTCCAAACATTCGCACCCTACCTCCGTCTAATAGAAAGAGAAAAAAATGAAGTAGTAGAGTGTATCCCCCTTCCGCATCGAACGCAACAGGCTTGCGCCTCCCTTCTCCCTTCCGCCTCCATAGGAAGCGGGGCCGTCGCCCGCTCCCCATGGCCGGAGTAGGGGGTGCGACCGAACCGATCCACGGGGATTGCGCCTGCCCGCTTCCTCCGGCGCCTCGCCTAAGCCACGGCGCAGACGAGGAGGGGGGGATCAGTCGGCGATGGTGTCGGCCAGCCGGTTGCTGACTTCGTTGAGCCGCTGGCGCAGGAGGCGGATGATGTCGTAGAGGATCTTGTAGGCCAACTGGGGGTCGTTGATGGTCAGATCGGCGAATTTCTCCGCCGCCAGTCCGAGGGCGATGACTTTCTCCCGGGTCCGGATGAGGACGGTGGAAGCATGTTGACCGAAGGGGATGAGCGCCCCTTCGCCGACGATCTGCCCCCCCCCGAGTTCTGCGAGGCGGCGCCGGTCGCCGTCGACGTTGCCCTTGAGCACCTCGACCCGCCCGGAGAGGATGAAGTAGGCCACCGACATGGCTTCCCCTTCGGTGATGAGAAAATCGCCGGGCATGAATTTGTGGGCGGTCAGATAGGGAACGAGACGCTGTTTCTCCTCATACTCGAAATAGGAGAAATGGGGGGCCGACTCCAGCAGCTCCAGCTTGGTCACCTTCCGCGGCGCCGAGGCTTCGTCCGTCACAGAACCCCCTTGGTTTTCCCTGCGTTTCGTAGTGAACGTACCACCTTTTGTCAGTATATCGCCCAAAACTCATTGTAGTCAACACCCTTACGGCTGTTACCCGCCGACCGTCCATAGACAGTCGCCCCCAAAGAAATACTTAACCTGTCGAGACCGAGCCCACAAAGGGGGCGGGCATTGTTGAGTAACAGACAGGTGAGACCAGGCGCAGGCCTGCCACGGAGGGGGCGTGTATTGGTGAGTAGCGGACGGAAGAGAGCAGGCGAAGCCTGTCAGGGGCGGGCGGCGGCCAGTTCGAGCCCTTCGAGGAACGCGTCGATGGGAACACCGGTCGCCCGGATCACCGCCGAGAGACGGCGCAATTTCTCTTTCGGAACCGTCCCTTCGCGGGCCAGACGGCGCTCCTGCGGCGAGCGGCCGTTCAGCAGCCCGCTGAGCCGGTAGCGGACCGCCGACGGCGTGTCGAGCCTCCGGTCGATGATCTCGTGGCCCGGCGCCCCCGCGGCGTCCAGCGCCACGAAGGCCGCCACGCACAGCTCCTTTTCCCGGGCGGTCAGGTAGCCGCCGATGGCCGTCAGTGCGCGCCGTCCGCCGGTCCGTCCCAGCATGTGGATCAGCTCCACCGCCACAGCCGGGGGAGAGACCCGCAGCCGGGGGATGGCGAAACTCTCGAACCGCCCTTCGAACCGCTCCAGCAGGGCGTGGGCCGCTTCGATCTTGGCCCAGACGTTGCCCGACCGGTCGAACCGCGCCACCAGTTCTTCGAGCCCGAGGGTATGGACCGGGCGGTTGTCCCCCTCGTCGGCTTTCTTGCTTTTGAACGAGAAACCCATGAACCGGCCGCTCCTGGCGGGGGTTTCCTTGCGGGCTTTGCTGATCAGGTTATAGGCGACCGTCACCTGATGGAACTTGTCGGCGTCGGACAGGGCGGTCCGAAGATCGGGATGATAGAGCCGCGCAGCCCGTCGGTACGACTGCTTCACCACCTCCAGCGGCGCCCCTTCGGGGACGTCGAGAAGCCGATGGGCCTGCCGCAACGTCATCATCTCGCTGCTCTCTTGCGCCATGCCTAATTCCTACGAATTAGAATAAATGAACATATAATATGCACAAATGTATGCTAATTAACATACACTGTCAAACAGAAAAGCCAAATTGTTGACGAATTACCCGTCAACAACCGTTAAAATGGCAACTATCATGCCAGCCGCCAGATCGACCGGACAGACGGGGGATAAGGGACGATGACAAACCACCCCCTGTTGCGAGCCGACCACCTGTCGTTCCAATATACGCCCTTCGACGAAAAACGGAAAGTCCCGCTGTTTGACCGCTTTTCCTTCGCGCTGGCGCCGGGGGAGCGGGTGGCGGTGGCGGGACGGTCGGGGGCGGGAAAGAGCGCGTTGTTGCGCCTTTTCGCCCGGCTGCTGGAGCCGACCGGGGGGATCCTCTTCTTCCGGGAACGCCCTTACGGGGAATATTTTGCCCCTACCCTTCGGCGGCAGGTGGCGCTGGTCCCCCAGACGCCGGTGATCTTCGACGGCGACGGGCGGACCAACCTGACGCTCCACCTCGACGCTCCCCCCGACGACGCGACGCTGAGAACATGGCTCGACCGGTTCGACCTCCCCGCCGATCTTCTGGACCGGGAGGGGCGGGCCCTTTCGGTGGGGCAGAAGAGCCGGTTGACGGTAATCCGTTCGCTCCTGATGGCGCCGGACGTTGTACTGCTCGACGAGCCGACCGCCGGACTCGACGCCGCCACCGAAAAGATCGTCGTCGCCGCCCTCACGGAGGAGTCGCAGCGGCGCGGCATGGCGATGATCGTCAGCGCCCACCATCTCGACCTCATCGGCCCCATGGTCGACCGGACGATCACCCTCCACCCCCCGGCGGAGGCCGCATGACCCTCATCGACCCGACCCCCGCCGACCTTGCCGTCGCCTCCCTCCTGTACGGCGCCGTGGTGGGGCTGTCGCTCAAGGAAGGGCTGGGGGTGGAGAAGTCGCTGACCGTGGCGGCGCTTCGGATGGGGGTCCAGCTCTTCTTCGTCGGCTACCTCGTCCGGTTCCTCTTCGGCGTGGAGCGGTGGTACGTCGTCACCGGGGCGCTTTTCCTGATGAGCCTCTACGCCGCCCGGGCCGGGGTGGCCCGGATGAAACGCCCGGTTCCCGGCCTCTGGGGACCGATGTGGATCGGCGTCTTCGGCGGGACGTTGTTCACCACCGCCGTGGTGACGCAGGGGGTGTTAAAACTTGACCCCTGGTACGCCCCCGAAGGGCTGATCCCGCTGGGGGGGATGATCCTGGGCAACGCCATGAACGGCGGGGCGCTGGCGGCCGACCGGTTGCATGCCGAGTTGAAAGCCCGCCGCGACGAGATCGAAGCGTTGCTGGCTCTGGGGCTCACCTACCCGAGGGCCGCCCGGGAGGCCTCGCGGGAGGCGGTCCGGGGGGCGCTGATCCCGACGGTCAACAGCATGCTGACGGTCGGGATCGTCCACCTGCCGGGGATCATGGTGGGGCAGATGCTCGGTGGGGCCGACCCGGTGACGGCGGCGAAATACCAGTTCGTCATCATGCTGATGGTGGCGGCGTCCGTGTCGCTGACGGCGGCCCTCTTCGTGAAACGGGGGCTTGCGGTCTATTTCACCGGGGCGCACCAACTGCGCCACGAACTGTTCGGGGAGAAATAAGATGCGGCTTCACCTCTTGGGAACCGGCTCCTGCGCCCCCTCCCCCACCCGCGCCCCGGCGGGTTACTTTCTGGAAGCAGGGGGCGGGACGTTCCTCGTCGACCCCGGTCCCGGCGCGGTCCACCGGGCCACCGTGGCCGGATGCGCTCCGTTGTCCGTCGATGCCGTCGTCGTCACCCACCACCATCTCGACCATGTGTCAGACCTTCTGCCGTGGCTCTTTTCGGCGCGCCATTGCGCAGGCGAGCGGGAAGCCCGCTCGATCCCGATCATCGCCCCGGTCGGATTCGCGGCGGTGTTCGCCGCCATGCGGGCGCCCTTCGAGCAATGGATCGGCGCGGGAGAGGGTTTCGACGCCGTCGTCACCGAAATGGCGCCGGGTGACATGATCGCCGTCGCCGGGGTCACCATCACGACGGCGAAGATGAACCACGGCGCCAACGCGCTGGCCTACCGGTTCGATGACGGCGGAGGGGCGTTTGTCTACAGCGGCGACACCGGCTTCTGCGACGAGTTGGCATCGCTGGCGAAGGGCGCCGACCTGCTGCTGGCCGAATGCTCCCATCCCGACGGGTGGGAGGGGGAGGGACACCTGACCCCCGCCACGCTGGCCCGGATCGCCATCGACGCCGACGTCCCCCGGCTGGTGGTCACCCATATGACCCCGGCGATGGAGAGAAGGCTCGTCCTCCCCACGGAAAATCGAGGCGGCGAAGACGCCGGAGGCCGGGCGAGGGAGGGAGGGGAGAAGGCAGGCGCAAGCCTGACCCCGGCGATGGAGAGACTCGACGTCGCCGCGCTCCTGCGCTCCCACGGCTATAAGGGAGAACTCACGGTGGGGGAGGACGGGATGACGGTCATGATCGCATCGGCGACCGTCCGCTGAAAACGTCATCGAGTACCCCCGGCAGCTGTTTCGGTTTCCGTTCCGGGGGTATTTTGCAGGCGATGCAAGGAGAAGTCGGTCGGGAAAGCGGAGTGTACACGAGAGTACATGAGCATTTCACGACCGGCTTCGACACCGCAGCGCCAACGCAGATAGTTTTCAGTGGACGGTCAAAGCAAGAACGATCTCCAGCACGATCAGCAGGACGATGGTCACTTCCAGAATGATGTTGTACAGCTCCCCCTGCCGGGTCGCGACCATCTCGAACATCTTTTCCAGGGTCGACAGTTTACCCTCCACCGTGGCGCGCCACTTGTCGACCGACAGCTTCCGGGCGGCCAGGGCGTAGAGCCGGGCGTCGTACCAGTCGCCGTACAGCTTCATGGTGTCGCCGATGGCGTCCAGTTCCAGCAGGCTCTGCGCCCTCGCCCCCACCACCGACCGCAAGGTGCGCGACAGTCTCCACACGCTCGTGGCCCCCTCCAGCCCGCCGCTGCGGAACCGGTCGAACTGGCGGGAGAGGGCCGCGTCCAGCGTCCGCAGCGACAGGAGCTGGATGTTGGCCAGCTCCACGATGGCCACGTCGTCGTCGAAGGCGCCCTCCCGCGACAGGATCACCCCCCCGTCCCAGTCGAGGATCGCCAGATCGTCCTCGGCGTAGGCCAGTCCCCCGTCGAAAG
>JADGCD010000104.1 GCA_015229165.1 Nitrospinota bacterium
GACCACGGCGAAATGGTAGGCGGCGGCGATGGAGAGCCGCTTCTTGTAGTCCTCCGCCATCGGGTCGATCCAACGGAACGACGGGTTGAACTCCAGCGCGTCGAAGAGGAGCGGCGCCCCGTCGACAATGGCGATGTTTCCCCGGTGCAGATCGCCGTGGAGTTCGCGTATTCGTCCCGTGGCCTTGCGCATCGCCAGCATTTCCCGAAACGCTTCGAACCGCGCCCCCTCCCGCTCATGCAGCCTCTGAACGCGGCGCGACAGGAGGCCGTCGGGCAGGAGCGCCCGTATATGAACGAAGTTCCCCTCGACCATCTCCCGCACCGTTTCGGGGGCGCCGTAGGGGGTGTCGTCGGCAGCGACGGCGGCGTCGGGAGAGCGGTGGAACGCCGCCACACGGTCGGCCAACTGCTCCACCAGCGGTTCGTCCATCGCAACGCCCGCGTTCGCCGACAGGAGGGCCGATTGCGGAAAGCGGCGCATCATGAGGCCATACTCGAAGGGGGGAGCGCCGTCGTCGGTCAGAAGGGGGCGCTCCGGGGCGCCGTGGAACGGGATGACGGCAAGATACCATCCGTCGGAGAGCCGACGGTTCAGACGCAACTCTTCTTCGAGAAAGTGGCGGCGCCGTTCGAGGGTGGTGAAATCGACGAATCCGAAGTCGACCGGCTTCTTGATCTTGTAGGCGTATGGTCCGGCGAGAAGCACCCACGAGAGATGGGTTTCGACCAGCCCCTCATTCTCGCAACCATGTTCCCACGGCGGCGCGGCGCGCAACGATGCGACCAGACGACCTCCCCGACCGGCGTCCATGGTGTTTCCTCCCGTTCGATGAACGGACCTCCCCCTTCATTGTAACGCCGCCGGAACGGGTAGGCTCAGGGGAGGGGGGAGGGGGGGATCAGCGGCGCTTCTCCCCGTGCAAGTTTCTCCTGCCGCCAGGTGACGAACAGCCGGTCGAAATAGCGCGGATCGTCCAGAACCTCGGCGGTCACGGTGAAGGGGCCTTGCCAGTCCATGTAGTTCAGCGCCGAAGCCCCGGCCAGCCGGTCGGCGATAGCGGCGGTGAGGGAGAGCCCTTTTTCGGCGGCGTATTCCCTGATTCTCTCTTCGGCGACCGCTTCGAACCGGAGGGAGACGCCGTGATCCTTCATGAACTTGTCGGCGAAGTCGGCGAAGGGAGAGCGCTCCATCAGCCTGAGCAACGCGTCCTTGGGCGATTCGCAGATTTCCCGTGTGACGCGAAGCTCCTTGAAGGCGCTACCGGGGAGCTCGAACTGGAACTCGGTCAGAATGTCCTCGAAAACCGAGATCAACGCCCGGGCGCCGGTCTTCCGGTTTTCCGCCTTCCCGGCGATCCAGAGCAGCGCCTGTTCGTCGAAGGTGAGATCGACGCCGAACAGCGAGAACTCGAATCGGTACTGCTCCAGCACCGAGTCCTCCGTTTCGGTCATGATCCGGATCAGGTCGTTTTTCGACAGGGCGTTCACATAGGTTCTCACCGGGGCGCGCCCCACCAACTCCGGGATGACGCCGAACTCGATGTAGTCGTCGGCGTCGGCTTCCTTGAAGTAGTTTCGGGGGTTTTCGTCTTTCGCCGATTTGCTCGATATGAAGCCGGTCACCGTCACCGAACCGTCCTCCCGGAACCGCCCCGCCCCCCGTTCGAGACGTTTCTTCACAATCGACTCGAGATCGTCGTGGGTGCGGGCGAAAGAGCCGCCGAGGATGAAAAGGATGTTCTCCGTGGAGACCGTACCGGAAGGAGAGGGAGCGCCGTGGCCCCCGCCGAACATCTTCTTTTGCTGGTTCATCATCTCCTGAATCTGCCCGGCGGGGGACATCGGGTCTTCCACGGAGATCTGCTTGCGCTCGATCAGTTTCAATACCGCCCGCTGGAACCCCTCGCGCGAGATGTCGTGGCCGATGACCTTCCCATCCTTGGCTTTCTTGTCCATCTCGTCGATGAAGATAATGCCGCCGTTCTTCTCGACGTACTGGGCCTTCTCCCCTTTCGACTCGCCGGGCGCCAGTTGGATCAGCTCCCGGATCATGTCGTCGGCCGACTTGCCGACGTAGCCTGCCTCGGTGTAGTCGGTGGCGTCGACGATGAGGGTCGGCGCCTCCATGAAGTCCCCCAGGATTTCGGCGCAATAGGTTTTCCCCGAACCCGACGGGCCGCATATGAGGGTGTTCTTCTTCCGGAAACGCTTCACCCGCTTCGGCCCCGTGTGCCCCTCGCGCAACGCCTTGACCACGGCGAAATGGTAGGCGGCGGCGATGGAGAGCCGCTTCTTGTAGTCCTCCTGCCCGATGACGTAGCGGTCCATATGGGCCTTGATCTGGGCAGGGGTGTGGAGCGGGATTTCGGGAATCTCGTATTTCTCCGTCTCTCCCAACGACCGGCTGAGACTCTCCCTGAACGCCTCCTCTCCGGCGGAGCGGGCGTTCAGCCAACTCCTGACCGCTTCGTCCCGCGTGCAGCCGTACCGTTCGACGATCCGGTCGATCTCTTCCTTCGGGACTTCGACGTGGGAGGGGTCGATCTTCATGAGGATTTCAAAATCTCGCGCGAAATGATTGAAAGGTCGATCATACCATAGCGAAAACCCCCTTCCGTCGATGGCGCAAGGGGGTGTCGCCGCGGCGCGGCTTCATGCTCCGGGGGAGGCGAAGAGCCAGTCCTTGGCCCCTTTGGCGATCAATAACAGCAACGGCGTTGCGTGCATGGCCAGATCGAAAATGTCGATCGGCTTCACCAGGGTTCCCTCCTTGAGCATGATCAGCTTTTCCACCAGATGGGGCATCGGCGACAGGGGCGCCAAGGCGAGCGCCATCGCCAGCGGGATCAGCAGGGAGTAGGGGAGGAGGTCGAGCATCTTCATTCCTTCCCGCCGCCCCGGAGATCCCGGTTCCACTGGTCAGCCTCGGTCATGAAGTAGAGAAGCGGGATGACCACCAGCGTCAAGGCCGTGGAAGCGGTCATGCCGAAGATCAGCGCCCACGACAGCCCCGACCAGACCGGATCGGCGGCGATGACCAGCGCGCCCAGGATCGCCGCCGCCGCCGTCAGGGCGATGGGGCGGGTCCGGATGGCGCCCGCTTCGATGATCGCCTCGACGATCTCGGCGCCCTCGGCCTTCTTGTCCAGGATGAACTCCAGCAGCACGATGGAGTTGCGCACCACGATTCCGGCCAGAGCGATGATGCCGATCATCGACGTGGCCGACAGGTATACCCCCACCAGCGCGAAGCCGGGCATCACCCCGATCATCGAGAGGGGAATGGCCCCCATGATCACCAGCGGGATCATGAAGGAGCGGAACCGTCCGACGAGGATCAGGTAGATCAGGATCACCGCCACCAGCATGGCCATGCCAAGGTCGAACATCACGTCCCAGGTCAGGTCCCACTCGCCGTCCCAGACCACCGAATAGCCTTCCGGCAGCGGCTCGCCACGCAGGTCCAGCAGCATGTCGATGACGGCGTAGACGCTCCCCCGGTCCCCCATCTCGCCGAGGACGTAGACCACCGGCTTGAGGTTCTTGTGGAGGATGGGGCGCTCCAGATCGCCGGGGATGATCTCCACCAGCTCCGCCAGCGGAACGATCGAACCGCCGGGGCTCTTCATGTAAATCTTGGCCACGTCCGACGGCTCGTCGCGGTCCCCCTCGGGATAGCGGAGGAATATCCCCACCGGATCCTTGGCGGTGACATCGTGGAGCGTGGAGACCACCGCTCCGTCGACCCCCAGCCGGACCTCCCGGACGATGTCGTCCACGGTGATCCCCAGCTGCATCGCCTTGACCTTGTCGACGTTCAGGTAGAACTTGTGGACCACCTCCTTCACCGAGTCGTCGATGTCGGTCACCGCGTCGGTGGCGGCGAAGAGTTTTCTTAACCGGTCAGCCAGCGCCTGCTGGACCTTGTAGTCGGGGCCGTAGATTTCGGCCACGATGGTGGAGCGGACCGGCGGTCCGGGGGGATCCTCCACCACCTTCACGTTGGCGGCGAACGGCGCGGCCAGCGTGTGCAGGACCGGACGGATCGCCAGAACGATCTCCTCCGAGGTCCGGCTCCGGTCGGCCTTGTCAAGGAGGTTCACCCGGATGTCGGCGAAATGCTCCTCGTTGCGGAAGTTGGCGCCCCGCAGCAGGCCGTTGAAGTCGATGACCGAACCGGTCCCGACGAAGACTTCATAATCGGTGACTTCCGGGAGTCGGGCGATCTCGTCTCCCAGAATCCGCGCCAGTTGGTCGCTTTTTTCCAGCTCGGTCCCGGTCGGCAGGTCGACAGTCACCTGAAAGGTGTTCTTGTCGGCCTTCGGCAACATCCGGAAGTTGACCAGTTGCAGCAGCGGAAAGGCCATGGCCACCGCGAACGCCACCGCCACCGCCAGCAGGAAGTTCATCCGCTTCTTCCGGTCGGTCAGGAGTGGGCTCATGATCTTCCGGTAGAGGACGTATATCCGCTGCTTCTCCAGCGGCTGCGGGTCGTCGTGGGCGTGGACCTTGATGAGCCGGTACGAGGCCCACGGGGTGACGATGAAGGCCACCGCGAGGCTCGTCAGCATGGCCACCGGGACGTTGAACGGGATCGGCGCCATGTAGGGGCCCATCATGCCGGTGACGAAGGCCATCGGAATAAAGGCGACGATGACCGTCAGCGTCGCCAGCACCGTGGGCGAGCCGATCTCGTGGACCGCCCGGACGGCGGCGCCGATCCTGTCCTTCGCCCCCATCTTGTAGTGGCGGTAGATGTTCTCCACGACGACGATGGCGTCGTCCACCAGAAGCCCCAGCGACAGGATCAGGGCGAAAAGGGTGATCCGGTTGATGCTCTGTCCGGCGAGCTCTCCGATTCCCAGCGTCACGAAGAGGGTCAGCGGAATGGCGATGGCCACGATCATCGATTCCCGCCAGCCGAGGGTAAAGACCAGCAACCCCACGACGAAGATGATCGAGAGGAAGAGGTGGAAGATAAGCTCGTTGACGGCGTGGTTGGCTTTCTCCCCGTCGTTGCGGGTGATGTCGTATTCCACGTCGGCGGGGATGGCGCCGGTCTTTTTGAGCCGTTCGATTTCGGCGATGACCGTGTCGGCGATGGCGACGGCGTTGAGTCCGGCCTTCTTGGCCACCGCCACGCTGACGGCGGTCCGCTCGGCCTTGTCGGCCCTCAGCGAGCCGGGGCCATAGCCGATCCGGGAGTATGTGGACACCTCTTCGTATCCGTCTTCCACTTCGGCGATGTCGGTCAGATAGATGGGACGCCCCCCGTGGGCCGCCACCACCACCGAGCCGACGTCCTCGGCGCTCTTCAGGAAGTCGCCGCTCTCCACGAACCGGCGGATTCCCTTCTCCGCGAAGTCGCCCACCGGAAGGTTCTTGTTGGACATCTGGATGGCGCCGGCGATTTCGGCCGCCGACAGGCCGTACTGGGCCAGCTTCTCCGGATCGAAGGAGACGTTGATCTGCCGCTTGCGACCGCCGACGATATGGGGATTGTTGGTCCCCGGTATCTGGCGCAGCGTGTCCAGAACCTCGTCGGCCACCTTGCGAAGCTGGCCGTCGTTCAGTGAGGGGGAGGAGAGGGTGGCGACGACGATCGGGACGTCGTCCACATCCACCGGCTTCAGGATCGGCTGGCTCGCCTCGGACGGCTTGATGTCCAGATTAGACATGATCTTGTCGTACAGCTTCACCAGCGAGTCTTCTTTATCTTCGCCGACGTAGAACTGGACCGAGATGACCGCCTGACTGTCCATGGAGACCGAGTAGACGTTCTCGACCCCTTTGAGGGTCCAGATCAGCGCCTCCAACGGCTTGGCGATATGCTCTTCCACCTCCAGCGCGTCGGCGCCGGGATATTGAACGTAGACGTTGGCGCCCGGCACCACGATCTGCGGATTCTCTTCACGGGGGGTCATCAGGATGGCGAAAAGCCCCCAGACCGCCACGGCGGTCATGACGAGGATGGTCAACTGGGAGTCGATGAAAAAGCGGGCCACGCGCCCCGCCAGATTCAACGATTCGGTCTCATGCTTCGAGTCGCTCACGGCGGACTCCCTCTCTATGTCGATACGGTGGTTACTCAAGGCGCGTCCGCGACCACATTACTGCCAGCGGACCTTGCCGTACATGCCCGGCTTCATCCCCTTGGTCGGCGCCAAGTCGATGCGAACGGTGAACGAATGGCTGGCCGGGTCGCCCGACGGGACCAGATGCGCCACCGTACCGCTCACCGGGGTCTCGCCAAGGGCGTCAACGAAGACGTTCACCGTGTCGCCGACCGCGATCCGGTTGACGTCCGATTCCTTGACCGAGGTCTCGAACCGGAGGTGAACGGTGTCGGTCACTTTCATGAGGGGCTGGCCCGGCGCGGTCAACTCCCCCAACTCCACCTTACGGAACTCGACAATCCCGTCGAACGGCGCCCGCAACGTGGCGTAGCCGAGGTATGCGTTAGCCCGGGCCAGCGCCGCCTTGGCGATGGCCACGCCGGCCTTGGCCCGTTCGTGGGCCGTGGCGGCGTCGTCGAGGGCGCTCTGGGTGGTGGAGCCTTTGGCCATGAGCGACTCCATGCGGCGGTACTGCTTTCCGGCGTTGGCCTCCACGGCGACCGCTTCGTCGAGACGCCCCTGGGAGAGCGCGGCGTCGGCGGCGAATTCGGCGCCGTCGAGGACCACCAGCGGCTGTCCCTTCTTCACCGTATCGCCCGCGTCGGCGTTGATTTTCTTCACATAGGCCACCACCTTGGCGACGATGACCGCCGAGTTCTTCGCCACCACCGTTCCGGTGGAGAGGATGGCGATGCCCTGCTGGGCAGAGGCTGTCGCGGGGAGTGAGACAAAGGCCGCCGTCAGGGCGGCGATCATGAGCTGTTTCATGGTCATTTCTTTTCTTCGATGGAGGTGGCGGCGCGCCCGGCGGCCAGGTCGAGCCCGGCTTGGGCGAGGATCAGTTCCCGGACGGCCCGATGGCCCCCCAGTTCGGCGTTTTCCTTCTGCTGCTGCGCCCGGAGCAGGTCGGCGGCCGATTTGAGCCCCTCCCGGTACTGCTGGTCGGCCATCCGGTAGGCGTCATCGGCGAGAACGATCTGCGAGAGGGAGATGGTCAGGTTGTCCCGGGCGGTCAGGACACCGCGCCACGCCTCGCCGATCTCGATGCGGGCCCGGTCATGGGCCGATTGGGCGCTCCAACGGGCGGCGGCGGCCTGGGCTTTGGCCGCCTGGTAGCGGGAGTAGGAGCCGCCGCTTGAAAAGAGATTCAGGCGCGCCTCCACCGCCACCATCCACGAGTCGCCGTCGGAGCCTCCCATGTCGGCGCCGTTCCAGTCCCTCTGGTAGGCGACGCCGATTTCGGGGAGGAACTCTCCATGAGTCGCCCGGGCCCGGTAGGCGGCGGCGTCGGCATGGGCCTCGGCGATTTTCAAGTCGGCCCTTTGCCGCAACGCCTCGTCCACCAGCGGCCCCATGTCGGGGGGGAG
>JADGCD010000105.1 GCA_015229165.1 Nitrospinota bacterium
GAAATGAAGGCCGCCGAAGAGCAGGCCGATCTTTTCCGGCGGATGGTCGACCGGGCGGCAGAGATCATCCTGCTGGTCGATCCGCAGTCGGGGCGCGTGCTTTACGGCAACGAGGGGGCGGCCCGGGCGCTCGGCTATCCCGCCGAAGCGCTGACCTCCCTGACCGTGGCCGACATCGTCGTTATGCCGGGGGTCGCCGAATGGTGGCGGGAAATGCAGCAGGCGCGGCGTGGGGAGCGCAAAGGGGAGGAGGGGGTCTTGCGCCGGAAAGCCGGTTCCCTCTTCCCGGTCGAGATGACCGCGCAGGTCTCCCAAAGCGGGGGGGAGGAATACGCCCTCCTTATGGCCCACGACATCGCCGACCGGCTCCGCCACACCCGGTTGCAGGAGGTTGCCCGTTCGCTGGAGGAGGCCAACCGGGAGCTGAAAGACTTCAACGCCGTCGTCTCCCACGACCTGCAATCCCCCCTGACCACCATCAGCGGCTTCTCCAAACGGCTCATCGAACGGCTGGAGGGGAAGCTCGACGAGCGGGAGGCCGATTACCTGAAGCGGATCGACGGGGCGGCTCGGCGGATGAGCCAACTCATCTCCGACCTGCTGGAGTATTCGTGGGCCGGTGGGGTCTCCACCAAGGCCGAGAAAATCGACCTGACGCCGCTGGTCAAAGGACTGGTCGCCGACATGGCAGGCAGCGTCGAGGCTTGCGGCGGAACGGTGGAGATCGGCGAACTGCCGTCGGTCTATGGCGACCAAACCCTGTTGCGGCAGGCGTTCCAGAATCTTGTCGGCAACGCCCTCAAGTATCGCAAAGAGGGGGTGGCGCCGCTGGTGAAAGTCTTCCACGATCCCTCTTGCGACGAGCCGGACCGGGTGACCATCGTCGTCCAGGACAACGGCATCGGCTTCGAGCCGGAGCAGGCCGACCGGATTTTCCGGGTCTTCGAGCGGCTCCACGGGAACGAGCGGTATCAGGGGACCGGCATCGGCCTTGCCACCACCCGGAAGATCGTCGAGCGGCACGGAGGGACCATTAGCGCCACCGCCGCGCCGGGAGAGGGGGCGACCTTCTTCGTCACCCTGACCTCTGCGCAGGGGTAATCTCCCCCTTGCGGTCGAAAGGGCGCCACGGAGCGTCATGAAGCTGTTATCATGTCGATCGACCACCGACCATGCCCCTTTTTGTGGAACGTAACGTTTCGAAATATCCCGTAAGCGAAGAGCAGACGCGACAATGGCCATTCCCGGCGACACCGGCGCCCATCGATACCTCCCCTACAAGCAGAAGCTTGCCCTGACCTACAAGGAAAAGCTGGCGCCTCTGAAAAAGCGCTATTCCGCCGTCGCCCTGGCGGTGGCGGACGAAGGGTTGCGGGAGAATCTGAATGATGTCCTTACCGCCATGGGGTGGCGGGTCCACAAGTCGGGCGAAGACGAGCGGCGCAACCTGATCGACCACATCCTGGCGTGGCAGATGCGCAAGTGCCTGGTGCTGCTCCACTATCGCCCGTCGTCGCAGGGGGAGACGGTCCTCAACCTCTTCCGCACCCTCAAGGCCCGGGCGCCCCAGTATTCGAACGAGGGGATCATCCCCCTCTTTCTCGCCTCGGCCGCCTCCAACAAGCAGCAGGAGATCTTCCGGGTGCTGGGGCATTTCGGCATCACCTACGCCTCGTTCCTGACCCCGCTGGTCCACGCCGACCAGAACGTCAAGGAGACGCTGGACGACATGGTCCACTTCATGGACCTGCTCGACCGAAAAGAGCGTCCCCGGGCGGAAAACCCCGACGGTTTTCGCGCCGAAGAGGGGCTGGATGTCGAAAAATACGTGGGCCTTCTCGACGAGGGGGACACCCACATGCGGGAGGGGCGGTTCGAGGAGGCGGTGGCCGCCTATACCGGGGCCATCGAACTCAAACCCCAGTTCGACATCCTGATAAAACGGGGGGACGCCTATTACAAGGAGCGGCTCTTCCCCGACGCGCTGCAGGACTACCGGGACGCGGCCCGACTGACGGCCAACGCCCCCGATCCTTTCGCCAAGGTGGGCGCCTGCTGCTTTGCCATGGTCAAGGAGAGCGCCCGGCTGGGCGACACGAAAAAGGCCGCCACCTGGGTCGCCAAGGGGATGGCGGCCCTTTCGGCCGCCGAGGAGATGATCGACCGGATCGAAAAGGAATACGCCGACGCGCCGGAGCGGCTCCCCGACAATCCCCGCAAGACGTTGGTGGCGGCGCTGGCGGAGGCCGACATCCGGGGGCTCGGCTTCGAGGAGGAGGCCCGGAAAATCGCCGACGCCCAGACGCGGGTTCTGGCCAAATCGGGGAATCTCGATTTCGCCAGCGACGATCTCTCCGTCGAGGTCCGGATCGAGCGGGCCACCCTGCTGGCCCGCCTCGGCCAGTACGACGAGGCGGAGCGGATCTACCGCAGCATCATCCGGACCAACGAAAAGGAGGTCGGCCCGGTCTTCAACAACTTCGCCGTGGAGTTGCGCAAAGGGGGGCAGTTCGGCAAAGCCTTCGAGATCTATCTCGAACTGCTCAAGTACGACATCCCCGACCGGGAGATCGTCGTCCGGAACATGCGGACCGCCGGGCTGCGCTACGCCCAGCAGCTCCGGGACGACTGGAAGCACGAAGAGGCGGTGGCGGTCTACAAGAACGTCCTCGTCTACATGCGCAAGTCCGACGGCATGGAGTGGGTTCTGTGCGAGTTCGCCATGACCCATATAGAGATGCAAGACCAGGCGTCGGCGGCGGCAAAGTTCGTGGAGGCGATCTACATCAACCCCGGGCTCCTGACCAACGAAAAGTTCAGTGACTACGCCGACCTGGCCTCCATTGCCCAGGAGATCGTGAAAAAGATCACCAAAGGGGCGCTCTGACCGTCACGCCCAATCACCCCTTGCCCTAACGGGCGTCAGGGATTACCATGAGACCGGTTCTATATTTCGCCGTCGGTTGCGGGGCAAGGGGTTTGCCCCCCCCCCCGCCACCCGTTCGGAGCGCACTTACCAATGCAGACGTTCCGGGGGAACCTACGTGACAGAAGAGGAATCGCTTGAGAGCCCGCTCGAGGCCGTGACCGGCCTGCCGACCCACTACGTGGGGATCGGCGCCTCGGCCGGGGGACTGGAGGCGATCGAAGCCTTCTTCGCCAACATGCCCCCCCGCAACGGCATGGCCTTCATCGTCGTCCAGCACCTCTCGCCGAACTACAAGAGCCTCATGGTCGAGCTGCTCTCGAAGCGGACCGAGATGAAGGTACTCCGGGCCGAGGACGGAATGCCGGTCTCCCCCGACTGCGTCTACCTGATCCCCCCCAAGAAAAACCTCTCGATATTCCACGGCCGCCTTCTGCTGGCCGAGCAGGACCATTCGCGGGGCATCAACCTGCCCATCGACATCTTTCTCCAGTCCTTGGCCGAGGACCAGCGGGAGAAGGCGGTGGCGGTCATCCTGTCGGGGACCGGCAGCGACGGGGTTCGGGGAATCCGGGCCATCAAGGAAACCGGCGGCATGGTCATGGTGCAGGACGAGGAGAGCGCCAAGTTCGACGGCATGCCCAAGAGCGCCATGGCCACCGGCCTGGCCGACTACATGCTCCCCCCGGAGGAGATGCCCCAGCAGCTCCTCTCCTACGCCAAACACCCCTACGTCCAGAAGAACGAGCTGACCTCCGCCCTGCGCCCCGACGAGGACGGGCTGACCCGGATCTTCTCCACCCTTAGGACCCGGACCAAGGTCGATTTCACCTATTACAAGCCCTCCACCGTCCTGCGGCGGATCGAGCGGCGGATGGCGATCCACCAGATCATCGACCTGAAGGACTATGTCCGCTACCTTGAAGGGAACAACCACGAGGCCATCGCCCTCTATCGGGAGTTGCTGATCGGCGTCACCAATTTCTTCCGCGACCGGGAGGCGTTCGACCTGCTGGAGCGGCTCTATCTTCCCGAAATCCTCGCCGAACACAAGGAGGGGGAGTTGCGCTTTTGGGTGGCCGGCTGCTCCACCGGTGAAGAAGCCTACTCGCTGGCGATCCTGTGCAAGGAGGTCTGCGAGACCCTGGGCAAACAGGTGGACGTGAAGATCTTCGCCACCGACGTCGACTCCGACGCCCTGGCCCACGCCAGCAACGGCGTCTACCCGGAGAGCATCGCCGCCGACCTCTCCAACAAGCTGCTGTCGAAATACTTTTTCAAGCGGGACGAACTGTTCCAGATCACCCGCTCCATCCGGGAGATGGTGGTCTTCGCCCAGCACAACCTGGTCAAGGATCCTCCCTTTACCAACATCAACTTGGTCAGTTGCCGCAACCTGCTGATCTACCTCCAGCCGGTGTTGCAACGCAAGGCGCTGGAGATGTTCAACTTCTCCCTGAACCGGACCGGCGTCCTTTTCCTCGGTAGCAGCGAGACGCTGGGTGAAATGGCCGATTTCTTCGAGTCGCTGGAGCCGAAGTGGAAGATCTACCGCTCCCGGGGGAAGCGAAAGCTCGCCGGGTTCTCCCACGATCTCCTCTCCAACGACCGGTCGTTGCGGGACATGCCGGGGGGACGCCACACCGGACGCCACCGGATATTGCGGGAGCAGCAGGAGGAGCGGATTCTCGACCGGCTCCTGAACACCCTCTCCGAGGAGTACCAGCAGGCGGCGGTTGTGGTCAACGAGTCGCTGGAGGTGCTGCACATCGTCGGCGACGCCAGCCCCTTCCTGCGCGTGCCGGTCGGCAAGATGCTCAACGACATCACCCGGATGGCGGTGCATGAGTTGGCCATCCCGCTGGCCAACGGCATCCAGAAGACCTTTAAGAAGGGGGAGACCCTCAAGCTGACCAACATCCGGTTCACCGGGGACAAGGAGCAGCGGGAGGTCCAGTTGCGGATCAAGCCGATCCCCGGCAAGAAGGGGCAGGAGCCGCTGGTGGTGGTCATCTTCGAAGAGAGCTCCGTCCGCGAGCGCAAGGGGGAGGGGGAAGCCCAGACCTACGACATCAGCAAGGAGGCCGAACAGCGGATCATCGATCTCGACCAGGAGCTGCAGCTGACCCGGGAGAACCTGCAGGCCACCATTGAAGAGCTGGAGACCGCCAACGAGGAGTTGCAGGCCACCAACGAAGAGTTGCTTGCCAGCAACGAGGAGTTGCAGTCGACCAACGAGGAACTGCACGCCGTCAACGAGGAGCTCTACACGGTCAACGCCGAGTACCAGCGCAAGATCATGGAGCTGACCGAGCTGACCAACGACATCGACAACCTGCTGGTCAGCACCCACATCGGCGTCATCTTCCTCGACGAGAACTACGAAGTCAGGAAGTTCACCCCGTCGGCCACCGGCGTTTTCCACCTCACCGAAGCCGACGTGGGGCGCCATTTCTCCCACATCAGCCACCGGCTGCGCGACTTCGATCCGCTGGAGCTGGCCCGCCGGGGGGCGTCGGCCCGTGGCCCGTTGCAGGAAGAGGCCCGCTCCGACCAGGGGGACTGGTACCTGCTGGGCGCCATGCCCTACCAGATCGGCCCCATGACCTACTCCGGGGTGGTGCTGACCATCGTGGAGCTGACCAGCACCAAGCGGATCCAGAACGAGCTGGCCATCAGCGAGCGCCGCTACGCCCTGGCGCAGAAGGCGGCCCACATCGGCACCTGGGAGTGGGACATCAAGACCGACACCATGATCTGGTCCGACCCGGTGGAGCCCCTCTTCGGGTTCGCCCCCGGCGAGTTCGGCGGAACCTACCGCGACTTCCTCAAGTGCATCCATCCCGACGACCGGAACATGGTCGTGGAGCGGGGGCGCCTCTGCCTCGAAGGGAAGGGGGACTTCGCCGTCGAACACCGGATCGTCCGCCCCGACGGCGCCGTCCGGTGGATGGCCGAGGTCGGCGCCGTCACCCGGGGCCCCAAAGGGGTGGCCGAGAAAATGGTGGGTGTGGTCCGGGACGTCACCGACATCCTGACCCAGCACCAGTTGCTCAAGGAAAGCGAAGAGCGGTTCTACCAGGTCTTCGTCCACATGCGCAGCCCCTGCGCCATCCATCGGGCCATCCTCGACCCCGCCGGAGCGCCGGTCGATTTCGTCTTCGAAGAGGTCAACACCGCCTTCGAGCGGGCCGTGGGCGCCCGACGGGAGGAGCTGGTCGGCATGCGGGTGAGCCAGGCCTTGCCGCAGGCCCTCAAGGGAGAGGTCGACTGGATCGCCGTGTACGGCAAGGTGGCCCTTTCCGGCGAGCCGGTTTCCCTGAACTGGCGCTCCGACGGCGGGGGCAAGGCCGGTTCGGTCTACGTCTTCCGCTCTTCGCCGAACCATTTCACCACCATCCTCGACGTCGGGACCGACGCAGCGTAAGGGGCCATGAGTCAGGAACCGTCCAGCCCCACAACCGGCCGGGCCGGCATGGAACGGCTCAGGGAGCAGGCGCGCCAAATCCTGGAGCGGGCGCCGATGAAGCTCCCCGACGCCGACGTGGACGACCTGCGGGCCATCCTCGAAGAGCTCCAGGTCAGCCAGATCGAGCTTGAACTTCAAAACGAGGAATTGCGCCGGACCCAGCGGAGCCTCGAAGAGGCCCGGGACCGGTTCTCCGACCTCTACCACCACACCCCCGTCGGTTACCTCTCCCTCGACCGTTCCGGCCTCGTCCACGACGTCAACAACACCTTCCTGCAGATGCTCGGCGTCCTTCCCAAGGAGCTGTTGCGAAAGCCGCTGTCGGCCTTCGTGGAAAAGGAGAGCCGCAACGACTTCTTCTCCGGGTTCCTTCCCTTCTACCGCTCGCCCGAATCGCACCCGTTGGAGGTCTGGCTGGCCGCCCCGCAGGGACGGCGGTTTTTGGCGCGGCTCGAAGGGCGCCGCGTCGATCCCGACGCGGAGACCGGGGGCGATGGCGACGCCGGTCACCTGCGCGTCGCCGTCATCGACCATACCCCCCGCCACCAGTCCGAAGAGCGCCAGCGCCTTTCGTCGGCGGCCCTGCACGCCACCAGCGAAGGGGTGGTGCTGACCGACGCCGACCAGAAAATCATCGAGGTCAACGCCGCCTTCACCCGCTCCACCGGCTACACCATTGACGAGGTGGTCGGACGGCGTCCCCGGTTGCTCAAGTCGGGCCGCCACGACACCGCCTTCTATCAGGAGATGTGGCGCTGTCTGGGCGAATTCGGCACATGGCGCGGCGAGATATGGAACCGGCGCAAGAACGGCGAGATCTACCCCGAATGGCTCAACATCTCCGCCATCCGGAACGGGGCGGGCGTCGTCACCGCCTACGCCGGAATCTTCTCCGACCTCTCCGCCCAGGAAAGCGTCCGCCAGCGGTTGCACCATCTGGCCTACTACGACGCCCTCACCGGCCTCCCCAACCGCCAGCTTTGCCTCGACCGGCTCCGCAACGCGCTGGCGCAGGCCCGGCGCGAGGGGGGGAAGGTGGGGATCGCCTTCATCGACATCGACCGGT
>JADGCD010000106.1 GCA_015229165.1 Nitrospinota bacterium
GCGAATGCGCAAGGAAGAGGCCATCGAAGCCCGGGCCGAAGCCCCCGCCCCCACCCCCGAACCGGCCGGGGCGAATGAGGAAGAGGCGGCCGTCGAACAGATGCGGGCCGAGGAGACGGCCGCCGACACCGTCCCCACTTATACCAACGTCACCGACGAACCGGCCCCGCACTTCGACGGGAGCGGAACGCTGGTCGTGACCGGCGACGCCGCCGCGACGGTGGAGGAGGAGCGTTACCCGGTCGCCGAAGCCCCGCTGGCCGAGACGCTGGCCACCGGCGGCGCCTATACCGTCAGCCGGGGGGAGACCCTTTCCGAGCTGGCCTTTGCGGCGGGCGACGGGCAAAAGATGACCCCCCAACTGGTGGTGGCCCTCTGGAAAGCCAACCGGGACGCCTTCATCCGGGGAAACCTCCACGGCGTCCGGGCCGGGGCCACCCTCTCGTTCGCCGGGGTGGCCGAAGAGGCCGCCCGCCTCCGCCGGGCCGAGGCGGCCCGGATCATCCGCTCCCAGTGGGACGAATGGACCGCCCGCGCAGGGGGGGCGCCGTCGGTCGTCGCCGCCGCTCCTGCCGTGACGGCGCCGATCCCGGCCGAGCCGGTCGCCCCGGTCGCCCAGGCCGAGCCGGAAGAGGCCGAGACCGTCGTCGCCCCCGCCGCCACGCCCGAACCCCTTGCGGGACGGATCCCGATCCGCTCGGCGGCCCTGTCGATCATCACCTCGTGGCGCGACAAGGGGAAGGATGAAGGGCTCGACCTGACCCGCGCCTCCATGGGGGAACGGGCCGGGGACCAGTTGGAAGTGACCGCGCCGAAAGCCGACGATCCCGACACCTCGGTGACGCTGATCCTGAAGCGCAACGCCGACGGAACCCTGACCGTCACCGACCGGATCGAGACGAAAAACGACGCCACGACCCCCGACGACCCCCGCGCCGCCCGCCGGTTCGTGGTGCAGGTCGCCTCTTTCAAGGAAGAAGAGCCGGCCCGCGCGCTGGTGGCCCTGCTGCGGCGCAAGGGGTTCGACGCCTACGAGTCGGGGGCGAAGATGGCCGGACAGGGAGAATGGTACCGGGTGGTGGTGGGACGCTTCGGCGACCGGGAGGCCGGTTTCGCCTTCGCCCGCAGCCTGCGCGCCCGGACGGGGCTCTCCTATACCCGTCTCCTCGACCTCCCCTACGCCGTCCAGATCGGCCTGCCGATGGACGCCCCCACGGCGCTGGCCACCGTCGAGCGGCTGGAAGGGGACGGTTTCATCGGCGCCTACACCCTCCCGGAGAAGGGAAAAGAGGGGCTCCTGACGGTGGCCGTCGGCGCCTACCCGACCCCCGAGGCGGCCAAGGCGGCCATGACCATGATGAAAGAAAAAGGGTACGACGCCTCGCAGGCGATTCCGTAACCGTTCGCCAACCGCGCCATTCGATGTAAAGGAACCATGACCCGCATTAAACCGTTCACGGGAATCCGCTACGCCAAAGGAGTCGCCCAAAGCGTCAACGACCTGCTGGCCCCCCCCTACGACGTCATCTCCCCGGCCCAGCAGGAGGCTCTCTACGCCCGCCACCCGAAGAACGTGGTCCGCCTGATCCTCGGCAGGCAGTTCGACACCGACACCGACGCCGACAACCGTTACACCCGCTCCGCCGCCACGCTGGCCGCATGGAAAGCGGAGGGGACGCTGCTCCCCGACGACGCCCCGGCCCTCTACCTCTACGCGCAGGACTTCCTCGTGGAGGGGGTCCCGACCCGGCGGACCGGCTTCATCTGCCGCCGTCTGGTCGACAATTTCGGCGACACCATCCACCCCCACGAGCGGACCCTGGCCGGGCCGAAGCTCGACCGGCTGTTGCTGACCCGGGCCTGCCGCACCAACTTCAGCCAGGTCTTCTCCATCTATCGGGACGAGAGCCAGACGCTGGACCGGATATGGAGCGCCTGGATGGAGAAGAACAACCCCGACATCACCGTCATCGACGACGAGGGGGAGGGGCACCATCTCTGGAGCGTCACCGACCCGGCGGTCATCGGGACGGTCGAGGCGTTCTTCGAGAACCGCGACCTGGTCATCGCCGACGGCCACCACCGCTACACCACCGCCATCAACTACCGGCAGGAGCGCCGGGAAGCCGACGGCAATCCGCCCCAGCTAAAGGCCTACGACTACTGCATGATGTTCATCGCCAACACCGCCGGGCCCGGCTTCACCATCCTGCCGACCCACCGGGTGGTCATGGCCACCGCCGGGGCGGCGGTCGACGGCATGTTCGACCGGCTGGGCGGATACTTCTCCGTCAGCCGGACGAAAGTCACCCGCGACACCGTCGGCGCCTTCGTGGAGCGGCTGAAAAAGGCGGGCCAGACCGCCCCCTCCTTTGGTCTCTACACCGGCAACGGGGAGATGGCGCTGCTGACCTTCACCGGGAAGAAGAAATATCTGGCCGACATGGCCGCCGTGACGGAGAGCGAGACGCTCAAGCTTCTCGACGTCTCGATCCTGCAGAACCTGGTTCTCGAAAACATCCTCGGCATCACCCGGGAGAAGGTGGCCAACAAGAAAGACGTCACCTTCACCATCGACCCGAAAGAGGTGATGGAACGGGTCGATAGAGAAGGCGCCGTGGCCGGGTTCCTGATGAACGCCACCGACGTGGGGCAGGTGTACGAAGTCGCCACCGGCGGCGGGGTCATGCCGCAGAAGTCGACCTACTTCTATCCAAAACTCATCACCGGCCTCGTGATGAACCCCATCGACTGACCGAGCGGTGAAAGTAACGAAGGCGGAGTTCATCACCTCCGCCGCCGACGCCAAAGGATGGCCCCCGCCCGGGCCGCCGGAGATCGCCTTCGCCGGGCGCAGCAACGTCGGCAAGTCGAGCCTGATCAACTCCCTCACCGGGCGCCACGGGCTGGTGAAGGTCAGCAAGACCCCCGGCAAGACCCAGCTGCTCAACTTCTTCGCCATCAACGGACCCGCCGTCACCTTCGTCGACATGCCCGGCTACGGCTTCGCCAAAGTCCCCGAGGCGGAGAAACGACGCTGGGGGAAGATGATCGAAGGCTACCTGACCAAACGGGAGACGTTCAAAGGGCTACTACTGTTGCTCGACGTCCGGCGCAAGCCCAACGAGGACGACTTCATGCTCCTCGAATGGCTGGCCCACCACGCTCTGCCGACGCAGGTGGTCTTCACCAAGATCGACAAAATCCCCAAGACCCACCGGCTGCGCGAGATCAAGAGCGTCTGGACCGCTCTGGGCGACCTCGCTCCGGAACGGACGCCGCTGGTCTACTCGTCGCTTTCCGGCGAAGGGAAGAAAGAACTCTGGGGCGCCATCGACGAGCTGATCCGCGGCTAGGCGCCGCAGCCAAGGGATCTGCCCTCCTCATCCAATAGCCGGTGTCTGCGCCACCTTTGGGGTGGACCGATGAGACGCGGACTTACCCCGTGTGAGAATGCCCCGGGTGGCGCCGCTCGCCGATCTGCGATAGACTTGGAACCTTTCCAAAACGACGACACGTCACCATCACCGGAGCGGTACGCATGGAACTCGACAGCGTTGACCGGGGCATCCTGAACATGATTCAGACCGGTTTCCCCATCTGCCACGCCCCCTACGCCGAGATCGGCGCGCAGGTGGGGGTTTCCGAAGACGAAGCCTTTACGCGGGTCAAGGCGATGCGCGACGGCGGCGTCATCCGCCGCATCGGCGCCTCGTTCGACTCGCGCGGGCTTGGCTGGACCTCCACGCTGTGCGCCATGAAAGTCCCGGCGGACAAGATCGACGAGGTGGCCAAGGTGGTCTCCCGCTATCCCCACGTCACCCACAACTACGAGCGCAACCACGAGTACAACCTCTGGTTCACCGTCATCGCCCCCGACGAAGAGGCCATCGCCCAGATCCACCGGGAGATCGAGCGGGACTCGGGGTTCGGCCCGGTGCGGAACATGCCGATGATCAAAAAGTTCAAGATCAAGGTCGACTTCAAGTTCAAAGACAAGAAAGAGGAGGGGGAATAAGCCGTGAAAAAGGAAATCACCTCCCACGACGTGAAGATCATGGCCGAGCTGCAACGCTCGATCCCGATGACCAAGAACCCCTTCGCCGCCATCGCCGAGAAAATCGGCATGACCGAAGACGAAGTCATCGCCAAGACGAAAGAGTACGGCCAGAAGCAGTACTACCGCCGGTTCGGCGCGACCCTTCGCCACCAGAAGGCCGGGTTCACCGCCAACGGCATGGGGGTCTGGAGCGTGCCGGACGAATCGAAACGCCAAGAGCTGGGGGAGCTGCTGGCCAACCGGCCGGAGGTCTCCCACGCCTACGAGCGCCCCTCGTTCGACGACTGGCAGTTCCACCTCTTCACCATGATCCACGGGGAATCGGAAGACGAGGTCGTCGAGATCGCCAAACGGATGAGCGAAGAGTCGGGGGTGAAAGAGTACGACGTCCTCTTCTCTACCCGCGAATTCAAGAAGAGCTCGATGCAGTACTTCGACATGTGGCCCCAGGAAGAGACGGCGTAACAGGCCGCACCGGCTTACGCACGCTTCCGTGGGGGGCCGCCTCAACCTGTCGATGATTGCGCGGCGAAGCACCCCCGGAACGCAGGCTTGCGCCTGTTCTCTTCCCTCCTCTCACGAGCAGGCGCGTCTTCGCCGCGCAGGTATGGTTCGGTTAAGGGGGTACGAAGACGCGCCCGTGCGACAGAGGGTGGGAAGATCGCGCACCCCCGCGGAGGGGGTCGCGTACCCCCGCTGAGGGGGGATCAGTCGTCGTCGAGATCGTCGTCCAGCGTCTCCGCCAGCTCCGCGAAGGGGATCTTGCGCTGCTCCCCGTTGACGAGATCCTTGACCGTCGCCGATTCCGAGGCCATCTCCTCGTCGCCAAGGATCACCACGAACCGCGCCCCCGACTTGTCCGCCCGGCGCATCTGGCTCTTCATGCTCCCCGCGTCGTACGAGCGATCCACCCGGTAGCCGTACGACCGGAGCCGGTGCGCCATTTCGAACGCCCGGTCCCGCGCCGCATCGTTCATCAGGACAAGATAGATATCCGGCGCGTCCGGCGTCAGCTCCGCCTCCTCCGGGTCGAGGAGACTGACCAGCCGTTCCATGCCGATGGCAAAGCCGATGGCCGGCGTCGGCGGGCCGCCGAACTCCTCCACCAGCGCGTCATACCGCCCCCCCCCGCCACCGCGTTTTGGGCGCCAAGCCCCTCCGCCGTCACCTCGAACGCCGTCCGGGTGTAGTAGTCCAGCCCCCGCACCAGTCGCGGGTCCACCACCACCGGCGCCTCCAGATCGCGTAGCGGGCGGCGGACTTTCTCGAAATGGTCCAGACACCCGGCGCACAGCGACCCGTCGATCGTCGGCGCGTCCGCCACCGTCTCCTTGCAGGAGGGAACCTTGCAGTCGAGCGCCCGTAGCGGATTCCGGTCGATGCGGCTTCGGCACGCCTCGCACAGCCTCTCCTCCCGCTCCTTCAGGAACGCGAGGAGTTTTTCACGGTAACCGGGACGGCAGACCGGACAGCCCAACGAATTGAGCGCCACCTTCAGCCCCGGCACCTTCAGCGCCGTGAAGAAATCGAGGAGCATCAGGATCAGCTCCGCGTCGAGAGACGGATCGTCCCCGCCGAAGACCTCCGCCCCGATCTGGTGGAACTGGCGGAACCGCCCCGCCTGGGGGCGCTCCGCCCGGAACATCGGGCCGACGTAGAAGAGGCGCGTCACCCCGGGGGGATTGTAGAGCTTGTGTTCGATGTAGGCTCGCACGGCGGACGCCGTCCCCTCCGGGCGGAGCGTCAACGACTCCCCCCCCCGGTCGGTGAAGGTGTACATCTCCTTCTCCACGATGTCGCTCGTCTCGCCGATGGAGCGGCGGAAGATCTCCGTCTTCTCGAAGACCGGCAGCCGGATCTCCTGAAAGTTGTAGAGATCGAAGATGTCCGCCGCCACCCCCTCCACATAGCGCCAGAGCGGGGAGACGTCGGGGAGGATGTCTTTCACGCCACGGACGGCGCGGGGAGATTCGCTGGACACGGTCGGCTCGCCACCTTTGAGGGAAAAAGGAAACATTGTGGCCGAAAGGAGAGGCGAGCGCAACAGGCTTGCGCTTCCCCTCACCCCCAGAGCCCCTCCACGATGCGCGGCAGATGGTAGCCCGCCGGGCCGAGGAGGGTGACGTCGGCGTCGGGGGTCAAGGGGGTCTCCTCGACGTTAATCTCGATGATGGTGGCGCCGTTCATGGCGGCGACCTCCGCCAGACCGGCGGCGGGCCAGACGACCGATGACGTGCCGACGACCATGAAGACATCCGCGTCGCCCGCCACCTGTTGCGCGCGCCCCAGAATCGCCGGGTCGAGCGATTCGCCGAACCAGACGATGTGGGGACGCAGCATCCCGCCGCAGGTAGGGCATGTCGGCGGCAGGGGGACGAGGGGGGTCTGCCGGTTCTCTTGGACCTTCCCGCAGCCGAGGCAACGGGTCTGCCAGATATTCCCGTGCAGCTCCACCGGGTCGGTCGACCCGGCGAGACGGTGCAATCCGTCAACGTTCTGGGTGATGAGAGTAAACGAGGGGACCTTCACCCCCATCGCCGCCAGCGCGGTGTGTCCCGCGTTGGGGCGACAGGCGGCCACCTTCCCCCGGCGCCAGTCGTACCACTCCCATACCATCTGCGGGTCGCGGGCGAAGGCCTCCGGCGTGGCCAGCTCCTCGGGGCGGAAGCTCCTCCACAACCCCTGCGGACCGCGAAAGGTTGGAACCCCCGACTCGGCTGAAATCCCCGCGCCAGTCAGAACGGCCACCCGCTCGGCCACCGCCAACCGCTGACGCGCGTGGGGGGGAAGGTCGTGATACGTCGCCATGATGAGCCGATCTCCATACTCTGCCAGAAGATGTCCAACGAGCGGCGCGAACGATGGGCGTGGCGCCGATCGTCAGCGTTGGCCGCCCGCCCGCTCCCCCCGCGACGGGGGCTCGTCGGCGCCCGCCTCGCCCGCCAGCGTCAACGAACGCTTCATCAGGATCGGCCCCAGAAACTCGTTGATGACGATAGTGGCCACGATCAGGGTGGCGATTTTTTGGCCCCACGGAGGAAAGTCGGTGGCGATCATCACGGCGAATCCGAGGCTCAGCCCGGCCTGTCCCACAAAACCGGCCCACGCATGGCGGGCGATGCGTTCATCTTCTCCCCCCCAGCGTCTCCCCCAGAGCGTCCCCTTCCGGATAGCCGCCACCCGCAGCGCCACCGCCAACAGCGCCAGCGGCCAAAGCTCGGCCATGACCGACAGGTCGACCTTGTGCCCCGAAAGGGAGAAAAAAACCACGAATACCGGCAGCGAACTGTGGTGGAGCCCCTCCATGAACC
>JADGCD010000107.1 GCA_015229165.1 Nitrospinota bacterium
AGCCGGTCCTCCCCTACGCGCTGGCCTTCGCCGCCGGGGCGATGATCTTCGTGGTGGCCGAGGAGCTGATCCCCGAGTCGCAGCAGGGGGGCTTCGCCGACCAGGCCACCATGGGGCTGATGGTCGGGTTCGCCGTCATGATGACGCTCGACGTGGCGCTGGGCTGACCGGGACGTCGCCGGGCGAATTTTGGTAGAGTCTCGCTCCCTGCCGCATGAAGCGGAGGGGCGACTGGAGATGACGATGGCTCTTGAAAGTGTCGGAACCCCCTCCCTATGGGTCGGCTTCACCCTCTTCGTGCTGCTCATGCTGGCGCTCGACCTGGGGGTCTTCCACCGGCGGGCGCGGGAGGTCGGGGCGCGGGAGGCGCTTTTGTGGACCGCCGTATGGATCGGTCTGGCGCTCCTCTTCAACGCCGGGATCTACCATTGGTTCGGCGCCGAGCGTGCGCTGGAGTTCCTCACCGGCTACCTGATCGAGAAGGCCCTGTCGGTCGACAACATCTTCGTCTTCATCGTCATCTTCTCGATGTTCGCTCTTCCGGCCCGTCTCCAGCACACGGTCCTTTTCTGGGGGATTCTGGGGGCGCTGGTGATGCGGGCGCTGTTCATCTTCGCCGGGGCGGCGCTGTTGCAGCAGTTCCACTGGGTCATCTACCTCTTCGGCGTCTTTCTGGTCTACACGGGGGGGAAGCTTTTGTTCCAGGGGGAGGGGGAGGTCCACCCCGAGCGGAATCCGCTGGTCCGGCTGTTCCGACGGTTCGTCCCGTCGGTGGGGGAGTACCGGGAGGGGCGCTTCACCGTCGTCGAGGGGGGGAAGCGCTACGCCACCCCGCTGCTGCTGGTTCTGGTGGCGGTCGAGGCGACCGACATCGTCTTCGCCGTCGATTCGATCCCGGCCATCTTCGCCATCACCACCGACCCGTTCATCGTCTACACCTCCAACATCTTCGCCATTCTCGGCCTGCGGGCCCTCTATTTCGCCCTGGCGGACATGATGGGGGCGTTCCCCTACCTGAAGAGCGGGCTGGCGCTGGTGCTGGTCTTCGTGGGGGGCAAGATGCTCGTGTCGGGCGTCTTCACGATTCCGATCCTCGTCTCGCTGGGGGTGGTCGTCCTGCTGTTGGGGGGCTCCGTGGCCGCCTCGTGGCTGTTCCCGCCGCGCAAGGGGTGAGTTCGCCCGTTTGCCACGGCGGCGCCTCTTGGCTAGAATAGCCGTCTTTCAACACGAACCCTTCCGTGCGGAGCGATGAACCCATGAGCCTTCTGGTCGTCGGAACGATGGCGTACGACAGCGTGAAAACCCCCTTCGGCCACCGCGACCGGGCGCTGGGGGGATCGGCCACCTACTTCTCGCTGTGCGCCTCCCGGTTCACCGACGTGAATCTGGTGGCCGTCATCGGCGAAGACTTCGACCCGAAAGATTTGGCGCTCCTCTCCGACCGGGGGGTCAACATCGAAGGGGTGGAGCGACAGGCCGGAAAATCGTTCCACTGGAAAGGGGAGTACGGGTTCGACCTGAACGAGGCCAAGACCCTCGACACGCAGTTGAACGTTCTGGCCACGTTCGACCCGAAGCTGCCGGAAAGCTACACGAAGAGCGACTACGTCTTTCTGGCCAATATCGACCCGCGGCTCCAGCAGAAAGTGCTGGACCAGGTGACGGCGCCCAAACTGGTGGCCTGCGACACCATGAACTTCTGGATCGACAGCGCCCCCGACGCCCTGAAGAAAACCTTCGAGCGGGTCGACGTGGTCATCATCAACGAGGGGGAGGCCCGGATGCTGGCCAAGACCCCCAACCTGGTGAAGGCGGCCCGGGAGATCCAGTCCATCGGCCCGAAGACGGTCATCGTCAAGCGGGGGGAGTACGGCTCCTTGTTGTTCCACGGCGCGGACGTTTTCTCCGGCCCGGCCTACCCGCTGGAGGAGGTCTTCGACCCCACCGGCGCCGGGGATACCTTCGCCGGTGGTTTCATGGGGCATATCGCCCGGCAGAACCCGGAACGGCTGACCGGGGAGCTGTTGCGGCAGGCCATTGTCATGGGGGGGGTCATGGCCTCCTTCACGGTGGAGCGGTTCTCCGTCGAGCGGCTGGCGTCGCTGGAAGCGGCCGAGATCGCCGACCGGTTCCGGGCCATGAAGCGGCTGACCCATTTCGACGACCTGACCGGCGCTCCGACGAAGTAGGACGGTAAAAGCCGATGCCCCTCCCCCAACTCGACCCGAAAGACATCCCCCCCCCCTGGATGGTGGTGATGCTGACGCTGGTCTTCCCCGGCGGCGCGCAGCTTGCGCTGGGGGAGAAGAAGCGGGGTGCGCTTTTCGTCGCCGTGACGGTGATTCTGATGGGGCTTTTCTTTCTCGTCTTCGCGCTGCTGGTGGCCGACTTCTACGGACGGATGCAGACCGGCCAAGCCCAACCGACCGACATGGGCGGGCGTCTGGCGCAGCTCGGGTATGTCCTGCTGGCCGGGGTGGTGGAGGCGGCGGTGGCCGCCGTCGACGCGCTGGCGCTGCGGCGGCGCATCGTCGCCGCAAAACGGTGAGGATCGTCGGCGGCAGGCTGCGGGGGGCGCCCCTCTGGTGTCCCCCCGGCGACCGGCTGCGCCCCACCGCCGACCGGGCCCGGGAGGCGCTCTTCAACATCCTCGCCCCGGTCGTCGAGGGCGCCACGTTTCTCGACCTGTTCGCCGGGACCGGCGCCGTCGGCTACGAGGCCCACTCCCGGGGGGCGGCCCGGGTGGTTCTGGTGGACACCGACGTGGAGGCCCTCTCGAAGAACGCCCTGCGTCTGCGGATTCGCACCGACGGCGACGCGGTGTCGGTCATCCGGGGGGGATTCGACGCCGCCTGCCGACGGCTGGCGGGGGATCGGTTCGACCTGATCTTCGCCGACCCGCCGTGGAAAGAGGGGATGGAGAGGGCGATTCTCGAACGGGCGGCCCCGCTGTTGGCCGAAGACGGCGGGCTGATTCTTGAGAGCTGGGTGAAGGTCGATCCCCCCCGTGAGGCGGAGGGACTGACGGTCGATGACGTCCGCCGCTACGGCGACACCAAGTTCACGTTTTACCGGCGGACGGGTTGAGGGGGGGCTGGGCTTTGGCGCCGTCGGCCACCTCCCGGATGGCCCGGGCCAGTTCGTGGATGGCCACCGGCTTGTAGAGGTAGGCGTTGACCCCGGCCCGCAACGCCTCCTCGCGGGTGAAGGTCTCGCCGAAGCCGGTCAGGATGATCACCGGCAGGTCGGGACGAACGGCCCGGCTCTGGCGGAGAATTTCGGCGCCGGAGATCTGGGGCATCGAGAGGTCGGTGACGAGGACGTCCACCGCCGCCGGCGCTTCCTTGAAGGCGGCCAGCCCGTCGGCGGCGGTGGTGAAGATCCGGACCGCATAACCGAGCCGGGAGAGCCCCTTGTCGACCATCCGGGCCAGCGGCGCCTCGTCGTCGATGAAGAAGACCCGTTCGCTCCCCTTCGGCCCGGCGGCAAGCTCGGCCCCCACTTCCTCGCGGGCTTCCTCCACCAGCAGCGGCAGGTAGATGTCGAACGTGGCCCCCGCGCCGGGGGAGGAGACGACCGTCACCCCCCCGCCGTGGGCGGTGACGATGGAGAGGACCGCCGCCAGCCCCAGCCCGGTTCCCCGCCCCACCTCCTTGGTGGTGTAGAAGGGGTCGAAGATCTGGCGAAGGGTGGCCGGGTTCATTCCGTGGCCGGTGTCCTGCACCGTCAGCCGCTGGTAGACCCCCGGCGGGACGCTTCCCTGCACCGTCACCAGCGGGCTTTCCAGCTCCACCGTCCGCAGCCGGACGGTGATGGCGCCCCCGTCGGGCATGGCGTGGGCGGCGTTGGCGCACAGGTTCATGATGATCTGGTTGATCTTCGTCGGGTCGCCGTTGACCGATCCGCCGGAGCCGTTGATGTCCTGGATGATCTCCACGTTGGCCGGCAGCGTGGCCCGCATCAGCTTCACCGACTCCTTCACCACCGACGACAGCTTGAGCGCCCGCATCTCGGACTCCCCTTGCCGGGCGAAGGTCAGGAGCTGGCGGATCAGGTCGCGGGCCCGGTGGGAGGCCCTGAGCGCCTCCAGCAGGTCGAGGTAGGCCTCCGCCTCTTTCGGGGTCTCCTCCAGCGCCATTTCGGAATAGCCGATGATGGCCGAGAGAATGTTGTTGAAGTCGTGCGCGATGCCGCCGGTCATCACCCCGATGGCCTCCAGCTTCTGCGCCTGCAGGATGCGCCGCTCAAGCGCCTTTTCGTTGGTCACGTCCCGTTTGGCGCCGACGAAGTGGGTCACGCGCCCTTTTTCGTCGACCAGCGGGGTGATGACCATCTCCTCTTCGTAGAGGGCGCCGCTCTTGTTCAGGTTGACGATGGCCCCGGACCAGACCTGCCCGGCGGCGATGGTCTCCCACAGGTTCCGGTAGAACGCCTCGCTGTGGACCCCCGACTGGAGCATCCGGGGGGTGTTCCCCACGGCTTCGGCGAAGGTGTAGCCGGTGATGGTCTCGAAGGCCGGGTTGACATACTCGATGGTCCCGGCCGCGTTGGTGATGACGACCGCCTCCTGCGACTGGTTGACGAAGGCGCCGAACTTTCGCAGGCTCTGCTCGCTGGCGGCGGTCCGCCGGAGCCCCTCCTGCAACGGGCGATAGGAGAAGAAATAGAGGGCCGGGGTGATGAAGAGGGCCAGCAGCGCGGCGTCGAGAACCGCCCCTCCGAGCGGGGTAAGCGAGGGGAGCCGCTGTAGCGCCAGCATGATGAGGATCTCCCCCGCCACGGCGAAGAGCGCCACCAGCAGGAGGAGACGCAAAGGGGACTGCCCCGACGGGGGGCGCTCCTCATCCGGTCTGTCGCCGTCACGCATGATCAGGGTCAAAACCTCCAACCCGCCGATGATGCGCCCGCCGCCGCGGACGCGGATGAAACCGCCCCATTATACCGCAACCGCAGTCCGCTTCAGGGGCGACGTCCCCCGAGAACATACCAGTCGTCCCAGAGGGGGTGGACGGCAAGGTCGCTTAAGCCCCCCCGCCGCATCGCCTCCGCCGCCCGCTCCCGCGAGATCCGTTTGGCCAATGGCGGCCCCCCCTCGGTCTCCCGGGCCTCCCAGTCGATGGCGAAGAGACGTCCGCCCGGTTTCGTCACCCGGAAAAGCTCCCGGTGAAAGAGAGCCGGGTCGGCCACCTCGTGCAGGAGATTGGCGTGGAAGACCAGGTCGGCCGTGGCGTCGGCCAGCGGCAGCGGAAACGCCAGCCCCCGGACCAGCCGGATATCCCCCGGCAGCCCCTTGGCGCGGAAGACTTCAAGAAGCTGGGCGGAGAAGTCGACCCCCACATAGGTCCGGCAGGCGCCGCTCATCCCCTCGGCGAAGTAGCCGGTTCCGCAGCCGATGTCGACGACCGTCTCGTCCGGTCCCGGGGCGAGGAGGGCCGCCAGCGCCGCCGGGCTCATCCGGGCCCGCCGTTCGGGCGCCTCCAGGCGGCGCCATTTCTCCGGGTCGAACCGCTCGGCGGTCAGGCTCATGGGGGCTCCTTTCAAACGGGTGTTCTCTTGCATTATACTAACCCCTCAATTCCGAGAAGACCCGATGCTGCTCCTCATAGACAACTACGACTCCTTCACCTACAACCTGGCCCAGTACTTCACCGAGCTGGGCGCCGGGGTGAAGGTGGTGCGCAACGACGCCCTGACCGTGGCCGACATCGAGCGGATGGCGCCCGCGCGGATCGTCATCTCCCCCGGCCCCAAGACCCCCGCCGAGGCCGGGATCTCGGTGGAGGTCATCCGCCACTTCACCGGCAGGCTGCCGGTCATGGGGGTCTGTCTGGGGCATCAGGCCATGGCCGAAGCCTTCGGCGGGCGGGTGATCCGGGCGCCGTACCTGATGCACGGCAAGACCTCCTCCATCCACCACGACGAGCAGGGGCTCTACGTCGGCATGGAGAACCCCTTCACCGCCACCCGCTACCACTCGCTGGTGGTGGAGGAGGCGACCCTCCCGGCCGCGTTCGTCGTCACCAGCCGCACCCCCGACGGGATCGTCATGGGGATGCGCCACCGGACCGCCCCCACCGAAGGGGTCCAGTTCCATCCCGAGTCGATCATGACCGTCGGCGGCAAGCGGTTGCTGTCCAATTTCCTTTCGTGGCAGGGAGGGGTCGCCCCGTGGAACTGAACGAAGCGATCCGCCGCGTTGTCGACCGAACCGACCTGACCGAAAGCCAAATGGTCTCGGTCATGGAGCGGATCATGACCGGTCAGGCCACCGACGCCCAGATCGGCGCCTTTCTGACGGGGCTGCGGATGAAAGGGGAGACCATCGACGAGATCGTCGGCGCCGCCCGGGTCATGCGGGAGAAGGCGACGAAGATCGATCCGGGCGACGGGCCGCTGGTCGACACCTGCGGCACCGGCGGCGACGGCGCCGACACCTTCAACATCTCCACCACCGCAGCCTTCGTCGTGGCCGGCGCCGGGGTGAAGGTCGCCAAGCACGGCAACCGGGCGGTCTCCTCCAAATCGGGCTCCGCCGACGTGCTGGTCGCGCTCGGCGTAAAACTCGACGCGCCGGTTGAAAAGGTCGAAGGGGCGTTGCGCGACGTCGGCATCTGCTTTCTCTTCGCCCCGGCCCACCACGGCGCCATGAAGCACGCCATCGGCCCCCGGCGCGAAATGGGAATCCGGACGATCTTCAACGTCCTCGGCCCTCTGACCAACCCGGCCGGGGCCAAGGCCCAGCTCATCGGCGTCTTCGCCCGGGAGCTGGTCGTCCCGCTGGCCGATGCCCTCGGACGGCTCGGCAGCGAGCGGGTCTATGTGGTCCACGGCGCCGACGGGCTGGACGAGATCACCGTCACCGGCCCCACCCACCTCGCCTATTGGGACGGAACGAAGGTGATCGAATCGACCATCGCCCCCGACCTGTTCGGCTTCCCCACCCACTCCGCCGTCTCCCTTAAAGGGGGGGACGCCGCAGTCAACGCCGCCATAACGAAGGCCGTGCTGGCCGGTGAGAAGGGCGCCCACCGGGACATCGTTCTGCTGAACGCCGGTTTCGCGCTGGCCGCCGCCGGGGCCGCCGCCACCCCCGACGACGGGGTCCGGATGGCCGCCGCCGCCGTCGACACCGGCGCCGCCGCCGCAAGGCTTTCGGCGCTCGTCTCCTTCATGGCATCCTGATCCATGGGCGACGAAACGACGCAGGCCGCCCGCCGCGACCGGATTCTGGCCGACGCGAAGCGGATCGTGGTCAAGATCGGCTCCGGCGTGTTGACCGGCGAGACCTACGACGCGGTGGACGAAGGGGTCATCGCCCGGATCGCCGGGCAGGTGGCCGCCCTCATCGGCGCGGGG
>JADGCD010000108.1 GCA_015229165.1 Nitrospinota bacterium
ATCAGCGACGCGCCGTAGAGGAACCGCATCGTCGCCCGGTCGTCCGCGTCCGGGCGGACGAAGCGGAGATAGACATCGCTCATCAAGATCGTCGCCGACGAATTGAGCGACGTGTCGATGGAAGAAAGCGCCGCCGAGAAGAGGGCGGCAAGGACGATCCCCACCAGCCCCGTCGGCAGCTCGGCGGCGATGAACATCGGGAATATCTTGTCGGGCGTGATGTCCGTCGGCAAGCCCCCCGCATGCGCATACCATGCGTACAGCAATGCCCCGATCAGCAGGAAGAGCGCCGAGACCGGCAGGTAGAGCAGCCCCCCCAGCCAGATCGACCGGCGGGCGTCGGCCATGGAGGCGGCGGTCACATACCGCTGGACGTACGACTGGTCGACGCCGAAGTTTTGCAGGTTGATGGCCAGACCATAGAGAAAGACCGTCCAGAACCCGGCGGCGGTCAGGTCGAATGCGAACGAGCCGAGCGAGAAGCGCCCCGCTTCTTTGGCCGTCGCCACCATCTCCCACGGCCCCACCGGCGCCGCGAAGAGGAGATAGAGGAGGCTCACCACCGCCCCCAGCGTCAGCACCACGCTCTGCACCGCGTCGGTCCAGATCACCGCCTCGATGCCGCCGATCACCGTATAGGCCGTCACCAGAACGCCGGTGACGACGATCAGCGTCGCCACGTCCCACCCGGTGAAAGGCGCCAGCGCCAGCGCCACCAGATAGAGGATCGTCCCGGTCCGGGCGACCTGGGTCAGCAGATAGCAGGTCATGGCGTAGAGGCGCGCCCAGAGGCCGAACCGGCGCTCCAGATAGGCGTAGGCCGACACGTCCCCGGTGGAGCGGTAGAGGGGGGCGAACCACCGGACAGCCGCCCAGGCCGCCAGCGGGAGCGAGAGGGAGAAGGCGAACGGGGCAAAACCGTCGGTGAAGGCTTTCCCCGGCAGGGCGAGGAACGAGATCGACGAGAGGAACGTCCCGAAGATCGACAGCCCCACCAGCCAGCCGGGGAGGTTCCGGTTGGCGGCGGTGAACCCGGCGGGGGTGGAGGCCTCGCGGGCGAAGGACATGCCGAAGATCGTGACGCCGACGACGTAGACGACGAGGATGACGAGGTCGATGGTGGACATGGGGAAAAGTATAGCAGGCCGTGGGAAAACGTAATCGAGGCAGGCTCCGGTAGGAGGAAACAGGCGAGAAACCGGAACGTATGTGGGAATACGTGAGGATTTCGAGACTGATTTCGACACCCCGGAGCCAACGCAGATAGCTTTCCCACAGCCTGATAGCCGAAGGGCTTGCCGAAACGGTGAGGGAGCGGCACAATGGCCCCATTCACCGCCGGTCGGGCGACCGGCGTTCCATCAACGTTGCAGGGGAGTGACGCGCATGTCCGAGATGATGACCGCCGCCAAATGGGCCAAGGAGCTGGGAGTGCCGGAGAAAAAGTTCAAAGACGCCGCCAAGGCCGCAGGCATCGAGCCGGACCAGAAGAAGGGGGTCTGCGGCTACTACTCGAAAGCCACCGCCACCAAAATCTGCAAACTGGCGAAGTAGCCCCCTTCGCGGGGGCGGCGCGGGGGTCTCGCCAAAGCTCTCGACGCCTTGCCCAGTCGAGTAACAGGCGCGGTCTTCGCCCGCTCTGGCGCTGATCGGTGAAGGGGAGGCCACAAGACCTGCACGCATGCGCGGGGGTCTCGCCAAGGGCTCGACGCCTTGCCGTTACTCACCACAGCCGCTGTCTACGCCAGCTCCCCTTCGATTGGTCAAGCAAGAGTGGGCCTAGACTGCGGCTCTTTTTTGCTGGGCGCCGTGCGGCAGGCGGTCGGGACGGGTCATCCCGTCCCGACCCTTTTCGTCACCCCTGCGGCAACGGCGGGGGCGTGCCGGTCTTCTTGTCTCCCGCCTGCTTGAACAGATAGAACAACACCGCGCCGACCGCCAGCAGGCCGACGCCGACGACGGGCCGGTAGAAGACCCACGCGAAAGCGGCGGTGAAGAGAGCCAGCGGCGCCGTCATCATGGCCGCCACCAGTCCGATCCCCTTCTCCGCCACGTTCCCCAGTATCGGCAGCACCGAGGCGATCACCGAGAGCGGGCGCAGGATCAGGGTCAACCCGAGCCACATCAGGAACGTCCCCACCCCCCGGAGAATCCAGGTCAGGATCGTGTTGGCCCGCTGGGCGTCGGCGAACATCTCCTCCGCCGTCCTCCCCCCCCGCTCCAGCATGAACAGCTCCCGGTCGTTGCTGGTGACGTAGGGCGCCACGCCGTCCCCGCTCTGGCGGGCGATCAGGCTGACGGTCTGGGGGTGGACCACCTCGTAGCGGACGCGCAGATCCCCCACCGTCGGGCTTGCCGGATCGCCGGTCATCAGGTACTGCCCCTCCCGGACGAGCCGGTCGGAGAAAAGCTCCTGCGCCTGGGCCAGATCGTCGTCGGTCAGCTCCAGCCCCGCTCCCCCGCCGATGGAGGCGGCCTGCTCCTCCGTCAACGCGAACGCCCCCACCGTCACCGACGGAGACGTCCATTGGTCGCCACTCAGGGGAAACGACCCGGGGTTTCGATGCCCCGCGCTGTCGTGGAAGGAGGAAGAATCGAGCGGGCGGTCGAACCAGCCGGTGGCGTAGGTGTAGGTGGTGGTCTGGGTTTCCGACCCCCCCACGTTGCTCGTCGTCTCGGTGGAGCTGCTCTCCTTCAACTAGAACATCTCCACCTGCCGGACCAACTGGATGCCGACGGCGTTCACCCCGGTGGAGGGGTCGGTGAGCAGGGCGTCGGTGGTCGCCTCGCCGGAGAAGTGGACCAGCTTCCCCTCGTTTGCCGGGTCGATCGGGCTGGGGGGGACGGTGACGACAACCCCGGCGCCCTCCTCCAGCGCCCGGGCGGTGTTGACCGCGTTCCCCTCGTTCCAGAAGAGGAGCGGGAAAGCGACGACGAAGAAGAGCAAGCCGACAACGATCCCGCCGAAGGCGCCCTTGATGCGGCTCCCCCACGAGACGTTGGTGGTGACGGTGTAGCGGTCGGCCATCGGTTTCTCCGGTGATGAGGAAAAAGGGAAATGATACTCCCCCGCACGGGCGGTGGCAAAGGGAAGGAGCGCATACCGTAGAATGAGGGGAGCGAGGAGATACCATGCGAACCGTTCACCTTTGCATTGCGGCGCTCACCCTGCTGGCCGCCGCGAAGGCATTTGGCGTCCTTCCCCCCTTGGACGACGAAGACAAACTCTTCCAGTCGACCCACATTATTGAAGGGACCGTCGAAAAGGCCGACGCCCGAATCGAGGCCGACCGGCTCGGAACCCGGTGGGTGACGACGCTGACGCTGACGGTCGACGCGGTGTTGAAGGGGGACGATCTCTCCCCCGGCTCGACCATCGCCGTCGCCTACTGGCAGGCGGGGAAACGCCCCGACCGGTGGGTGGGGGACACCGGCCAGCGGGGGAGTTTCGGCGTCGGCATGCGCAGGAGGCTCTTCATGCGGGCCACCGGCGCAGGCTACCGGCTCCTTTCACCCGACGGAAGCGAGTCGCTGGCCGAGCGTCCCCGATTCCCCTACCGCGAGTTGCGGGAGAAGGGGTGGCGGATGTTCGTACCGACGGCGTGGACAGACGAACCGGCGCCCATCGGCAGGGGCAACATCCTCTGGCCCCCTGAAGGGGAGACCCCCACCATGAGCCATGTGAGCGTCGAACCGTACGCCGACGCCTGCGGCGGCGCGGGGCTGTTGGAGCGGACCCGCACGGAGGTGAAAGGGTATCTGGCGGGGGAGATCGTCCGGGAGAGCGGCGGACGTCCCGGCGAACCGTACGACATCGAGTACCGGTGGAAGGATGAACCGGGCCAGACGACCCCCTTCGTCAACGTCGATAGGTTCGTCTGCTCCGACGCCGTCGGCTGGCGCCTCCGGTTCGCCAGCACCGACGAGGAGTACCCCGCTTTCATCGACGCCGCCCGGATCATGTTCCGGTCGTTTACGGGCGAGCCGTAAGCTCCCCGCACGCCCCCCTTCGGCTACACTAATGACATGGCAATCTTCGACGAAGCCCGGTTCATCCGGCTGGTGGAGGCACGGTTCGGGACGGCGCCTCTTCCCGGCGCGCCATTGACCATCGGCGACGACTGCGCCCTGATCGCCCCCGGCCCCGGACTGACGGCGGTCACCACCGACACCATGGTCGAAGGGGTCCACTTCAAAAGGGCATGGGCCACGGCAAAGCAGATCGGCCAACGGCTCGCCGCCGTCAACCTCTCCGATCTGGCCGGGATGGGCGCCGAACCTACCTTCGCCCTGTTGAGCGTGTCGCTGACCCACGACGTCACCGAAGGGTGGGCGAAAGGATTTCTCGACGGCTTTGCCACGGAGCTTGAATCGCACGGTTGCCGGGTCGTCGGCGGCAACATGACCGCCGCCCCCGCCGCCCTCTCCTTCACCGTCACCCTCATGGGGCGGCTCCCCAAACGGGGGGGACTTCTCCGCTCCGGAGCGAAGGTCGGCGACCTCGTCTGCGTCACCGGGACTCTCGGCGACGGGGCGCTCGGCTATCTCGACTTGACGGCGGGGAGAAAGAGCGCTCTTGCGGGGCGGTACCTCTCCCCCACCCCCCGGGTGGAGTGGGGCCAGCTTCTGTTGCGAGAACGGCTCGCCACCGCCTGCATGGATATCTCCGACGGGCTGGCCCTCGACCTCGAACGGATGCTCGCCGCCTCGGGGGGCCACTCGGCCCGAATCGACTTGGGGAAGATTCCCCTCTCGCCCGCCGCCCGGCGACGGGAGCCGACTGACGACTTCTGGCGCACCGTCGTGGCAGGGGGGGACGACTACGAACTTTTGTTCACCGTCAACCCTCGCAAAGAGGCGCGCCTTTCCCGGCTCGTTTCGGAAGGCGTCCTGACCGCCTCCATAATCGGGCGGGTGGAGTCGCCCCGTTCCGGCGCCCCGGTCCGGGTGATCCGCCCCGACGGAACCCCCTTTTCACTCTCTTCAGCCGGGTGGTTGCACGGCGGTTCTCCCGTCAATCGTAGGTAGTTTTTTTCTCGACACGTCCCTCTTGCCCCCCACGTCCGCCCCGGCAACACCGGGAAAACTCCCCTCGTAACAACAGATTCGCGTTCATCGCATAGATATAGGTTTAAATATTTCAATGCTCGGTTCAATACACATCATCTAGTGGTCAATGGTAGCCTAAGACCCAATATAGGCCATTTACCCCTTTACACCACCCCCCCTGCCTGATACCATTCTCCTCACCTGTGGTAGGTCTGTTCCAGTTTCCGCCTTGCACCTTTTTCGGGGGGATCCATGTATTTCAAGGGAATTGAAATGCGCGGCTTCAAGTCGTTCGTCGACGAAACCGCCCTCATGTTTGAACCGGGGATCACCGCCATCGTTGGCCCCAACGGCTGCGGCAAATCGAACATCGCCGACGCCATCCGCTGGGTTCTGGGCGAGCAGTCGGCCAAGCACATGCGGGGCGGCAAGATGGAAGATTTCATCTTCAACGGCTCCGGTCGCCGCAAGCAGGCGGGCTTCGCCGAAGTCTCCATCACCATGGTCAACGACGACGGCAAAATCACCACCCTCCCCTACGCCGAGTACCCGGAGGTGACGGTCACCCGCAAGCTCTACCGCTCCGGCGAGTCGGAGTACTACATCAACAAGGTCCCCTGCCGCCTGAAGGACATCATCGATCTCTTCCTCGACACCGGTATCTCCACCCGGTCGCTGTCGATCATCGAGCAGGGGCAGGTGACCGCCATCGTCAACTCCCGCCCGGAAGACCGGCGCGGCCTCATCGAAGAGGCTGCCGGGGTGATGAAGTACAAGTCCCGCCGGAACGCGGCGCTCAACAAGCTGGCCGCTTCGCAGCAGAACCTGTTGCGGATTCAGGATCTCCTCGGCGAGTTGGAGCGGCAGCGCAACTCCCTCTCCCGGCAGGCGAAAAAGGCGGAGCGGTACATGGGGTTCCGCGCCGAAATCCGGGAGAAGGCCCACGACTGGTACGCCAACGAGTACCAGCTCCACTCGGTGAAGCTGACCGGCATGGAGGCGACTCTCTCCGCCGCCCGGGAGAAAGAGACCGCCGTCGCCGCGGAGCTTTCCGCCCGCCGCAACCGGAACGAGTCCCTCTCCGGCGCCATCGGGCTGGAGGAGCGGGCGCTGGGGGAGAAAAAGGACGAGCGGTACCAGATCGCCAGCGCCATCGAGAAAAACGAAAGCCACATCGAGCTGCTGACCCGTCAGCTGGCCGATCTGGCCCGGGTCCGGGAAGAGGCGGAGCTCGACATCGCCCGACTGGAGGAGGAGAAGGCGCGGATCGGCGGCGACCGTGAGGGGCGGGTGGCCGAGGCGGCCCGGTTGGAGGGCGCCATCGCCGAGGCGGGGGCGCGCAAAGAGACGCTCGACGCCGAGAGCCGCGACGTCCGCCAACGGCTGGCCGGAAAACAGGACGAACTGGCCCGGCTCCAGCGGGAGAGCATGGATCTGATGCGGCGTCTCTCCGAATCGAAGAACCGGCAGGGGCAGTTGGCCGCGCGGCTCGAAATGGCAGACAACCGGCTGTCGGGGTTGACCGGTCGCCGCGACGAGGCCGCCGCCCAGGTGGCCCGGCTGGAGGCCGAGGTGGCCCGGATGACCGAAGAGCTGGCCACGGCGCAGGCTTCCGCCACGACCGAACGGGAGACCCACCAGCGACTCACCGCCGAGCTGGAGCAGGCCACCGAACGGCTCAACGAAGCCGCCGCCGCGCTGCGGGCCGTGGAGGACGAAATCACCCGCCGCCGTTCCCGGCTCGACTCCCTCAAGGAGCTGGAGCGGAACATGGAAGGGTTCGGCGAAGGGGTGCGCGGCCTGATGAAGCTGGCCTCCTCCGGTAAGATGGCGGCGCCCGCCGGGCTTCTGGCCGACGGTCTGCGGATCGCGCCGGAGTTCGAGACCGCTCTGGCGGCGGCGCTGGGCGAGCGGCTGGAAGCGGCCATGATCGCCGACGAAAACGGCGTGGCCGAAGCGGTCCGTCTGTTGCGGGAAGGGGCGGTCGGACGGGCCATTCTGCTGGCGGGCGGCATGGTCGGCGCCGTGAACGAACCTTCGGCCCCCTCCCATCCGGCGTTGGTGGGACGGGCCTCCGAACTGGTCACCTTCACCGACGCCGCCCCCGAAGCGGCCCGGCGGACGCTGGCCGGTATCTTCGTCGCCCGCGACCTGGCCGGGGGGATGGAGATCTGGCGGCAGAACCCGGGCGCCTATGGGGTCGTCACCCTCGACGGCGACCTGATCGACGCCGACGGCTTTGTCACCGGGGGCGGAAAACCGGCGGGACAAGGCGCCGCCATCGTCGCCCGC
>JADGCD010000109.1 GCA_015229165.1 Nitrospinota bacterium
CACCGTCGAGGAGATGGTCGACATGATCAACGCCTCCCGGTGATGGTTGGGGAGGTGTCCCGGGTGGGTTTCGGCCATCCCGTTCTTGCGTCCGAGCGCCTCTTCCAGCCGGGAGGTGAAGTCGACGGTCTTTTCCTTGAATCCGGGCGTCTCGGAGTTGGCGATGTTGCCGGCGTTGACGCCTTGGCGGATAAGGCGCATGTCGAGCCCTTTCTGGAGGGCTCCGAGCATCTTGATGCCGTAAATGTCGCTCATGTCCGTTCTCCATCGTCAAAGAATTCGCGTCAAAAGACCGACGCGCCGATCCGTTACCTTGTGGACAAAGCAAGCCCTATGCCAAAGAAAATGAGACGCATCCGACTGACAGCGAACCGGTTGGCGTCTATAATGAACGCTCGCTTAACCCTTTCAGATTGAGAGCCCATGGCCTGGAGCCTGTTCGGTAAAAAGAAGAAAACGGTCGAGGCGGCCGAGGAGCCCCCCCCCGACATCGAGCTTGCCGTGGATGGGGTCACTCTGTCCCATGAAGCCGCATCTCCGTCGGCTACCGACGGGGAGGAGGGGGGGGATGTCGATCTTCCCTTTCCTGAGGGGGACCCCGAAGGGGAGGGGGGAGGTCTGGACGCCGACCGGGTGGGGGCGGAGGATCTGGTTTCGCGGCAACCGGGGGGAGTTCCTGCCGGTTTTGCCCTCGGCGACGTGGAGCGGGCCGACCGGCCAGGCCCGGCGCAGGAAAAGAAGGGGCTCTTCCGGCGATTGGCGGAAGGGCTCAGCAAAACCCGCAAGAACCTCAACGACGGGTTCGACCGGCTCGTCGGCGCCCACGTCAAACTGGACGAGCCGTTCATGGAGGCGCTGGAGGAGGTGCTCCTCTCCGCCGACATCGGGATCGACCTGACCACGCGAATCGTGGCGGACCTCAAGAAGGACGTCAAGAAGAACCTCCTGAAAAGTCCCGGTCAGGTGGTGGGGTTCATCAAGGAAAAGCTGATCTCCATCATCGAGTCGGAGGTGGAGGACACGGGGGCCGACACCGACGTGGTTCCCCGGGTGATTCTGGTCATCGGCGTCAACGGCGCCGGCAAGACCACCACCATCGGCAAACTGACGGCCCGGTTGACGAGGGAGGGGAAAAGCGTCCTGCTGGCGGCGGGCGATACGTTCCGGGCGGCGGCCATCGAGCAGCTTGCCACCTGGGCCGAACGGTCGGGGGCCGACCTGGTCCGTCATCAACAGGGGTCCGACCCGGCGGCGGTGGTCTTCGACGCGCTGGCTGCGGCGAAAGCGCGCAAGCGGGATGTCCTTATCGTCGATACCGCCGGGCGGCTGCACAACAAGGAAAACCTGATGAAGGAGCTTGAGAAAATCAGGCGGATCATCGGGCGGGAGATCCCTTCGGCCCCCCACGAGGTGCTGCTGGTGCTGGACGGTACCACCGGCCAGAACGCGGTGAACCAGGCCCGGCTCTTCGGCGAAATCATCGGCGTCACCGGCATCGTCCTGACCAAGCTGGACGGAACGGCCAAGGGGGGAGTGGTCATCAACATCATGGACCAGCTCAGGATTCCGGTGAAGCTGATCGGCGTGGGGGAGGGGATCGACGACCTTCGCCCCTTCGAGCCGCGCGAATTCGTGGAGGCGATCTTCACCGGCGCTTCCCTGCCCGTGGAGTGAGAGAGATATATGGCAAGCGTGTTTGAGGGGGTTCGCATTCTGTTGGTGGACGATGTCGCCGAATACCGCCACTTCCTTTCGGTTCTTTTCCGGAAACTGGGGGTTACCCATATCGAAGAGGCCGATGAAGGGACGCAGGCGCTTGAGCTTCTGGCCCGGCGGATGGTCGATATCGCCTTCATTGACCTCGGGATGCCGGGGATGGGGGGGATCGAACTGATCGAGGCGATGAGAAATCATCCTCGGTTCCGGTCGATTCCGATTGTGGTGGTGACCAGCGACACCCTCAAGGAGACGGTCTTCAAGGTGGCCCAGACCGGCGTACGGGATTATCTGCCCAAACCGATCACGCTCCCCATGATCGAAGAGAAGCTGAACAAGTACTTCGGTCCCGAGGCGGTCGACTAATAGCGGCTACCGTTTTTCATTTCTTGCGGTACTTTTCCGTCTCTTTCCCCCGGTCATTCAACAGGATGACTTTTTCCGCTGTTTCAATTAGAGTGGTTCATCCATCCACTTCTCTCTATTCTCGCGGGGGCATGAAGGCATGAATGAAGCTATTTCTGTGACCGCAGTACCGCCTTTCAGCGACGGCGAAATCGTAATGGCAGCCATCGCCGGAGGGCTCCTTGCGGTTCTCTACGCCGCGTGGCTTTCCATCAGCATTCTCCGACGCCCCGACGGCAACGACGAGATGCGCCGCATCGCCGCCGCCATCCGGGAAGGCGCCATGGCCTACCTGAACCGGCAGACGAAGGTCATCGCCGCCTTTGCCATATTGATCTTCTTTCTCCTCTTCGCCAAAGTCGGCGTGGCCCAGGCGTTGGGTTTCGTCGCCGGGGCGGTCCTTTCGGGAGTGGCCGGATATATCGGCATGATGGTGGCCGTCCGGGCCAACGTACGGACCGCCGAGGCGGCCCGGGAGAGCCTCGAAGCGGCGCTGGACATCTCCTTCAAGGGGGGCTCGGTCACCGGCCTGATGGTGGTGGGGCTCTCTCTCATAGGGGTGGCAGCCACCTATTACCTTACCGACGATCCGATGACCACGGTCGGCTTCGGATTCGGCGCCAGCCTGATCTCGCTCTTCGCCCGGGTGGGAGGGGGCATCTTCACCAAGGCGGCCGACGTGGGCGCCGATCTGGTGGGCAAGCTGGAGGCCGGCATTCCCGAAGACGATCCCCGCAACCCGGCGGTCATCGCCGACAACGTGGGCGACAACGTGGGGGACTGCGCCGGCATGGGCGCCGACCTGTTCGAGACCTACGCCGTCACCCTGATCGCCGCCATGATCCTTGCCGTCTCGTCGGCGGAGGTGTCCGAAACCTACGGCCACGCGGCGGTCATCTATCCGCTGGCCATGGGGGCGGTGGCCATCGTGGCGACCATCATCGGGACGTTCTTTATCCGGCTGGGCGCCGACCGGTCGATCACCCGGGCTCTCTACCGGGGGCAGATCGCCACGGGGCTCCTGTCGGCGGTCGCCTTTTATTTCGTGACCGACTCCATTATGGCGGGGGACATGAACCTCTACTTCGCCTCGCTGATCGGGCTGGCGGTGACCATCGCCATCACCATGGCGACGGAGTACTACACCGCCACCGACTACCATCCGGTGAAAGCGACTTCCAAGTCGTGCGAGACCGGCGCCGCCACGAATATCATCATGGGCCTTGCCATGGGGCTGGAGTCGACCACCCCGGTGATCGGCATCATCATCGGCTCCATCACCGCCTCGTACGCGCTGGCAGGGATCTACGGCATCGCCGTGGCCGCCGTGGCCATGCTCTCCTCCACCGGCATGGTTATCGCCATGGACAGCTACGGGCCGATCACCGACAACGCCGGAGGGATCGCCGAGATGTCCAAGCTCCCTCCCGAAGTGCGGGAGATCACCGACACCCTGGACGCCGTGGGGAACACCACCAAGGCGGTCACCAAAGGGTACGCCATCGGTTCGGCGGCGCTGGCGGCGCTGGTGCTTTTCCAGGCCTACTCCGACGAGATCGCCAACGTCTCCGACATTCCCCCCCAGTTCGTGATCACCGACGTGTCGCTGATCATCGGGCTCTTCATCGGCGGGGCGCTCCCCTATTTCTTCAGCGCCCACTGCATGGAAGCGGTCGGCCGGGCCGCCTTCGCGGTGGTCGAGGAGGTCCGCATCCAGTTCGCCGAGATCAAAGGGATCATGGAAGGGACGACCCAGCCGGAGTACGCCGAGTGCGTCGACATCGTCACACAGGCGGCGCTCAAGGAAATGGTGATCCCCGGCGCCACGGCGGTCATCACCCCCATCGCGGTGGGCTACATTTTCGGGCCGGTGGCGTTGGCGGGAGTGCTGGCGGGGGTTATCGTCTCGGGGCTGCTGATGGCCCTTTTCATGTGCAACGGCGGGGCCACCTGGGACAACGCCAAAAAGCACATCGAGATGGGACACCACGGCGGCAAAGGGTCGGACGCCCACAAGGCGGCGGTGGTGGGGGATACGGTGGGAGACCCGTTCAAGGACACCGCCGGGCCTGCGTTGAACGCCCTCATCAAGGTCATCAACACCATCGCCCTGCTGATCGCCCCGTTCATCGCCGGGGTCACGTTCCTTTAGCCGAAGACGCGCAGGCGCTTCCGACGGGGCCTTCCGCAAAGGGGGCCCCGTTTTTTATGCGGGGTGGAGAGCGCCTTCGAGCCGGAGCATATACCGCTTCGTCGCGACCCCGCCGGGGGCGGAAAAACCGGTGAGCTTGCCGTTGGCGGCGACTACCCGGTGGCAGGGGATGATCAGCGGTATCCGGTTCGTCCCCAGCGCCCCTCCCACCGCACGGGAGGCGGCTGGGCGTCCGAGGATGGCGGCCAAAGCGCCATAGGTGACCGTCGTTCCCCACGGGACTTTGATCACCGCTTCGTAGACCGTGCGGGCGAAGGGGGAGGCCCACGAAAGGTCGAGCGGGACGCCGGTGAAGTCGACCCTGCTCCCGTCGTAATAGACGACCAGTTTCCGGGCCAGCGGACTGGCGTCGTCCACCGACGGCGCCACACCGGCCCAATCGGTCAGGGAGCGGATGATCGTCTCCTCCCCCTCTCCGGGAAGATGGAGGGTGAAGACTTCCCGTCCGGCGAATCCGACGCCGACCATCCCGCCGACCGTCGGAACCAGAATCCCGCGCCGCCGGGTCATTTTTTCTTCGTGGCGGCGATGACCCTCTCGAAATAGTCGGCGTCCCGCGCGCCCCGGACCAGCGCCCCGTTGACCACGTAGGTGGGAGTTCCCTGAACGCCGATCTTCTGCCCCTGCGCCATATCGGCGTCGATGAGCGCGTCCAGCTTCGGGTCGGCCATGTCCTTGGCGAAACGGGTCAGGTCGAGTCCCGCTTCGGCGGCGTATTTGTTCAGGAGTTTCGGGGTGTCACCGGCGCTCCATTCGCCCTGCCGGGTCATCAGGATCTCCCGGTAGGGCCAGAACTTTCCCTGCCGGTGGGCGGCGATGGAGGCCTTGTGGGCAGGGCGGGCCTTGGCGTGGAAGGGAAGGGGGTTGTGCTTGAAGACGATCCGCAGCTTCCCCTTGTACTTCCGGACGATTCCCTCCACGGTCGCAAAGGAGCGGGCGCAGTAGGGACACTGGAAGTCGGAGAACTCGATGAGGGTGATTGGGGCGTCCTTGGGGCCGAAGGCCGGGGCGTCGCCGAGGGGAACCGTGACCCGATCCCGGACCGACTCCTGGAACGCCGCCTCTTCCTGCGCCAGCCGCTGTTGGTCCTGATACTTCTGCAACGCCTCCATCACCACTTCCGGGTGGGTGCGTATGTAGTTCTCGACGATCTTCTCGATGGCGGCCCGATCCTCAGCGGCGGCCCCGACAGGCGCGAGAAAAAGGGAAAGGGCGAACAGCAGGACAAGGCGCGGGCGGAAGTATCGGCTCATGGAAACGGTGGGCTCCAGTGGGGTGATCGGAACGCAATGATACCACGGGGGGAACGCAAAAAAAGGGCCGAACCCCGAGGGTCCGGCCCGTAAGGGGGCTCGCTTATCCGCCGGCGACCACCGTCATGCCGACCACGAGGCCGATCATGCAGACGCATGCGTATGCGGCGACAGCGGCGACCATAAGCAGGACGGGCCAGCCCGCTTTGAGCTGTCTTTCCATCTCCATCTGTCGCTGTATCGTTGTGGTGGCCATGTGGGTGGTTCCTTCCTGTGTGGATGGCGCTTGGGCGGTCTGTGGCGTTGTGGACGTCTTTTCCGTGGTGGTATTCAATCGCCGTTTTCCTTGCAAGAGCAATCCGTTATGGGGGCGATTACGCCCCGTTTTTTATCTGACGGGCATCCGCACGCGTCAGGTTATCCGCACGAAAGTGGAAAGAAACCCCTCGGAACCTCACCATGAGATGATTCCTTTACCTGTTGGATTCCGGCTGGACGCAAAATGATTCACATAAAAATGTCAGGTAATTGTCGGGGTGTGTGCGTGAAGGGGAACCACCGGTGGTAAAGTAGCGGACGGGGAGACAGATGATGCAAAAGCTTACGCCACAGCAAAAACAGCTTGTTGTCCAAAAACTGCGCCAGTTGCGCGCCGATCCCGGCTTTCTGGAGAAGTACGACCGGGACGGCGACGGGGTGGTGTCGGAGTACGAGTGGGAGCGGGTCCGCCGTGAGGTGATACGTCAAGTGCTGCGGGAGCCGAGCAGCCGGGCGTTCGAGGTCTCCCCGCTTCTGCGTCAACAGCACCGGTCGGGGCTGATCGGTCTGTTGATCAACCACCGGGAAGGGATCGCCACTCTCCTGATGGTTCTCGGGCTTGCCATGATGGCGCTCGACCCCGGATTCTACCTTTCCCGGGGGGAGGCGCCCGGAGCGTGGGGTGAGGGGGGGCTTTTCGCCCAGTTGACCCTTGCTCAGCATTGGCTTAACTGGACCTCGCAGGGGTGGAGCGGCTTTGTGACCCTTCTTTTCGGCGCCGTATGGGGAAAGTGGGGGCACGTATTTATTGATTAGCGGGCGGGCCGCAAGGGGGCTCTCCTCTTTGTCCCGAGTCGTTATAAAATGCTCGCGTAATGAGGCATGTGAAGTGATTCTCGAACAACTTTGCCGCCATCGGCTGATCGCCGATCCCCGTTTGACACAGGGGTTTCGGTGGCTGGCGGAAAACCCCGACCCGGCGCCGGGGCGCCACGAACTGGCCGACGGGGCGTATGTCACCGTGGCCGACTACGAGACCGCCCCGGCGGAGGGGAAACGGTTCGAAGCCCACAAGCGTTTTATCGACATCCAACTGGTCACCGTCGGGGAAGAGCAAATCGACGTCGCTTCCCTCGACGGGATGGCCGTGGCGATCCCCTACGCCGACGGGGCCGACATCGCCTTCTACGACGACCCCTCCCGTTGGTCGACTCTCGCCTTGGGGCCGTGTCTTTTCGCGGTCTTCTATCCCGACGACGCCCACCGTCCCGGCGTCGCCCTTCCGACCGGGGCCGCAAGGGTCCGCAAGGTGGTGGTCAAGATTCCGGTGGGGTATCCCGGCGCGCCCGTACCGTCTCGGGGCGCATGATGTTCAGCCGTCTTCTCATTCTTGTCGTCGCGCTCCTGTGCGCCGGTTATCCGGCCTTGGCCGCCGACGATCCGCTGACCCTCTCGGTGGAGGCCGACCCGACCATGGTGGCGCCGGGGCAGAC
>JADGCD010000010.1 GCA_015229165.1 Nitrospinota bacterium
GGCGTGGGGGGAGTTCTGGAAGACCGAGACCCCCAGCGCCATGGTCTTGACCGTCTGGTAGCCGAGGATCACCACCGCATGCGACATGGAGGAAATCTGGCGCAGGTGGCCGTAGAAGGCGGAGTTGACCAGCCGGAGAATCACCGAGGAGATCGACTGGTCCCGGGAGATGACGGCGGCCAGATCCTGCGCGCTCGATTCGGGATTCTCGATGACCTCGATGATCTTGAGGAGGCTGACCGGGAGGGTGGGGAGTTCGTCGATCTTCTGGATGAAGATCCGTTTTCTGCTCTGATCCATGACCGGTCGCATCCCCTGTGTTGTGAGCCCGCCCCACCGGCGGGAAGAAGTATCGTATCAGATGGAGTATTTGGATACAACGCCGCCCAAAATGTTACGCCCACCCTTTCGCGGCGAACAGCGCGTCGAGCGTCTCCCGCACGGCGCCTTTCCCCCCCGGCGCCCGGGTGACCCGGTGGGCCGCAGCCAGGGCGGTCGGATGGGCGTCGGCCACCGCCACCGCCAGGCCGGCCACCCGCATGGCGGGCAGGTCGATGAGGTCGTCCCCCATGAAGAGGGTCTCGGCCAGTGTGACCTCAAGCTCCGCCGCCAGCCGGGTCAGGACCTCCCCCTTGTCATGGGGCCCCATGGCGATCCGGTCGATCCCCAGCTCCTCGCCCCGGCGCCGGGTGATCTCCGAGGGACGCCCGGTGATGAAGGCGAAGAGAAGCCCCCTCTTTTTCCCCCGGGCGATGCCCAGACCGTCCTTGACGTCGAAGACTTTCAGCTCCACCCCGTCGGCGGTGTAGATGATTCCCCCGTCGGTCAGGGTGCCGTCGACATCGAGGGCGACGAAACGGATCGCGGCCAGACGGCGGCGGTATTCTTCTTCGGTGAGCATGGTTCTCCTGCGGATAACGGGGGGTGTGACGGCATTGTACCCCATCAGACAAAGCGCATATATTCGCACCCGTGCGCCTTCTTCTTGTCAACGGGGGCGATACGCCATAGAATCACATGATTTACGATCGCACGCCGAAGGAGCCATGGCCGCAGCCGACCCGCTGGACACCAGCCTGCTGGAGCCGGACGAAGTCCGGTTCGCGAAGGTGCTGATGGGGAACAACCTCCTGACGCGGGAGGATTTCGCCCGGTTCCTGACCGAACGGCGCCGGTTCGACACCGACGGGAAGCGGTATCTGGGCGACCTGCTGGTCGACCGGGGGCTGATAAAAAGCGAGGACGTTGAGGCCTTCTTCCGGGAGAACAACCAGCGCTACCTGACCTTTCTGGACGACCTGACCGAGGCGGCATACCTGTCGCGCGCCCAGTTCCGGGAGGTGATGGAAGACGCCGAGTCGGCGGTGAACGTGGTCAACACGCTGGAGCGGCGCTCGATCATGACCAAGGCCAACTTCATCCAGCTCTTTTCGAAACGGGTGAATGCGTTGCGGCTGGGGGACTGGCTCTTGACCCACCGGAAGATCGACAAGGCGACGCTGGAGAAAACCCTGAACCACCAGCGGGTTTACCGGCTGGAAGACTGGCTGGTCACCGAGGGGCTGATGGGCAAAGAGAAAGTAACCGCCATCCAGCGCAAGCTGGGGATGGCTTGAAAGTGTTCCGAGGAGAAGACTGAAGCATGGGAATCATGGAGGGGAAAAAGGGGCTGATCGTCGGCGTGGCCAACGAGCGCAGCATCGCCTGGGGAATCGCCCAGGCCGTCGCCCGCGAAGGGGGGGAGATCGGCTACACCTACGCCGGTGAAATACTCGAAAAGCGGGTTCGCCCCCTGGCCGAACAGACCGGCTCCACCTTCGTCCACCAGATGGACGTCACCAGCGAAGAGGAGATGGATCACGCGTTCGGGCTGGCCAAGGAGCATTTCGGGACGCTCGATTTTCTGGTGCACGCCGTGGCCTTCTCCGACAAGAACGAGCTGAAGGGGCGCTACGCCGACACCAGCAAGAAGAACTTCCTGAACACCATGGACGTGTCGGTCTACTCCTTCACCAGCATGGCGCGCCGCGCCGCCGACCTGATGCCCGACGGCGGCGCCATGGTGACGCTGACCTACTACGGCGCCCAGAAGGTCATCACCAACTACAACGTCATGGGGGTGGCCAAGGCGGCGCTGGAGGCGTCGGTGAAGTATCTGGCCGTCGATCTGGGGCCGCAGAATATCCGGGTGAACGCGCTGTCGGCCGGGCCGATCAAGACGCTCGCCTCCGCCGGGATCGCCGACTTCAAGGAGTTGCTGGGGCAGGGGGTAAGCCGGGCGCCGCTGAAACGCAACGTCACCCTCGAAGAGATCGGGCAGGCGGGACTGTATCTGGTCTCGGACATGTCGACCGCCGTCACCGGCGAATGCCTCTTCGTCGACTGCGGCTACCAGGCCACCGGCTGCTGACCGGCGCAGCGCGAAACGCGAACCGGGGGGGCCATCGGCCTCCCCGGTTTTTTTGTCCCCTTTAATACCGGGTTGCCTTATTTAACGATTTGGCCAAAATCTTAAATAGTGAGTCGCACAATTTAAGTTTTCGCCCAGAAACTTAAAAAGCCCCCTTTGAGGTGACCATGGAAAAATTTGAGTTCCGTCGGCTTGCGGATACTTCCGACGAATCTCTTTGTGCTGAGTTGCGTCGAGTTGCAAATGCGCTTGCTGGAAAGCCAATATCGAAAAAGACGTTTGATGAGATCGCCAATGTTTCTAGCTCAACCGTCGCTAAAAGATTTGGTGGTTGGAAGGCTGCTCTGGAGCGTGCGGAGCTTGGAGCTCAATACAGTGGTCCCGAAGTGTCACGCAAGGTCAAAGACCAACTCGGCAAAGGCATGTCGAAGGACCAATTAATATTGGAGTTGCGTCGTGTTGCGCAACAAAGGGGTAATGAGAGCTTTTCGGTACAGGAGTTTAATGAACGGGCACGTTGCAGTGCCGACACATTGCGAACTCGATTTGGCTTCTGGAAGAAAGCCTTAGCGGCGGCAGGTTTGGCCGAGCTGAGCCATGGAAAACGATATACCGACGAAGAGTGCTTTGAAAATCTCCTGACGGTTTGGACCCATTACGGGCGCCCTCCTAAGTATCAAGAAATGAGGATGCCACCGTCAACGGTTGGACCAAAAGCCTACATTGTGAGGTGGGGAACTTGGAATAAGGCGCTGTACGCATTTTATCAAACTGTAACCGATAGCGGTGAATATGAGGCTGACCAAACCCCAGAAATATCTGCGCCGATATCACCAGAGACTAAACGTAAGACACGAGTTCAAGAATCCGACCGTCGGGACATCAAGCTCGGATTGAGGTATAAGGTGCTCAAGCGCGATTCATTCAAGTGCGCTTTGTGCGGAAGAAGCCCTGCGACCACTCCCGGATTGGAATTGCATGTCGACCATGTCACTCCCTTTTCGAAGGGAGGAAAGACCGTTGAGAGCAACTTGCAAGCGGCCTGTTCTGATTGCAACCTCGGCAAAGGCGATCGAGTGTGATTGCTACACCACTCGCTACTTCGTCGTCGCCACGCTGACGGCAGTCGACTTCTCGCTGGCGAGGCCCGACCGGTCGACGGCGACGATCTGGAACGTGTAGGAGGTTCCGGCGGAGAGTTTCTGCGCCATGTAGCTCGTCCCCCGGGCTTCTCCGAGTTTCTTGGCGAAAAAGCCGCCGCTCCATACCTCGTAATGGCTGATGTCCCCCTCCGGGTTCGGGCTCCAGGTGAGGGTCACCAGATCGGCGCCCGACGGCGTCCCGGTGAGCCCCGTCGGCGCCGTGGGGGCCGGTTTGGTGCTCCCCTGGGCCACCGCCGACTCGGCCCCGATCAGCCCGTCGGCGTCGACCGCCTGCACCGTATAAAAATAGCTCCAGCCGCTTTTCAGGTTTCCATCGATGAACCGGGTTTCGGTCACGCCGCTGGCCACCAGCGCAAAGCCGCCGTCGGCCCGTTCCGATCGGAAGACCCGATAACCGGTGATGTCTTTTTCGGCGTTCTTGCTCCAGGTCAGGGTCACCTGTTTGGGTTCCCCCCCGCTCGCCGCAAGGGCGGTCGGCGCCGTCGGGGTCGGCTTGGTCATCACCGACACCGGTTTTCCGCCGGTGCTGGGAACGTCCACCGAGTTGAACGAGCGGATCTGGTAGTAGTAGACCGTCCCGTCGCCCAGCCGCTCTGTCCAGGAGCCGGTGTCGGTGTAGGAGGTGGCCAGCGGATCCCGGATTTTCTTGATCTCGGTCAGGTTCTCGGGGTCGGTCCCCCGGTAGACGACGTAGCCGACGGTCTCCGGGTCGGGGGAGGGAATCCAGGCCAGCGCCGCCTGTTTCACCTGCCCTGCCACCGCCGTCAGCCCACCCGGCGGGGCGGGGGGGCCAAGGGTGACGCCGGTCACCGGTTCGGAGAAGTCCGACTCCACCCCCCCTGCGTTGACCGAGGTCAGCCGGTAGTAGTAGGCCACCCCGTCGCCGGTCCGCTCGCCGCTCTTGTCGCTGTCGGTGAATTCGGTCTCACCCCGGTCACGAATCTCTTTCAGGAGGGCGAAGGTCCCCTCCGGCGCGTCGTTCCGGTAGACCCGGTAGCTCTGGATCGTCGGATCGGGCGCCAGATCCCAGGTCAGCGACACCGACCGGACCCCCATCGACACCACCGCAAGACCGGTGGGGGGGGCGGGGCGTCCCATGGTGGAGGCCGACACCGGCTCCGTCGGGTTTCCGTATTTCCCCTCGTCGTTGAAGCTGACCACCTTGTACCAGTAGGTCGTCCCGTCGGCCAGGGAATGCCCTTTCGGGCTGTCGGCCTCATCGGTGAAGCTGGTGGACCCGGCGTAGCCGTTCCGGCCGATCTCGGTGTATTCCCCGTCGGCCTTGTCGGCCCGGAGGATCTGGTACCCGGCGGTCTCCCGGTCGTCGCTTTTGCTCCACGACAGGGGGATCTTTCGCATCTGCCCCGGCGCTGCGGTCAGGCCGGTGGGAGGGTTGGGGCCCCCCTTGGCCACCACATAGCCGACTTTGGAGAGCTCCGACTCCACCCGGTCGTCGTTGATCGCCCGGACCTGATAGTAGTATTTGCGCCCGTCCTCCAGCCGTTTTCGGTAGGTCCCCTCGTCCACCGTCTCGGTCCGTTCCCGTCCCCGCACCCGGTCGAACTCTTCGAAGGGGCCGTCGGGGGAGTCGGAGCGGTAGACGATGTAGCCTTCCACCTCCGGCTCGGGGCTCATGGCCCAGGTCACGGTGTTCTCCCGGAACTTCACCGAGACCCCCCCCACCCGGACCGGCGGGCCGGGGCGGTAGCGGATCAGGTTTCCCTTCTCCACCGGGAACTTCCGGTCCTCGCTGATGATCTGGGCGCGGGAGGAGGCGGGGCCGGGGACCGTGACCCGGATGCGCCCGGTCAACCGCTGGTTCACGGCCAGCACCGTGCCGGTCTCCGGGTCGGTCACCTGGTCGGCGGCGGAGAAGACGGTGAAGATCTGTCCCTTGGTCACCCCCTTCATGGCGCCGACGTTGACGACCACCTCTTTCGTCGGATCGCCGTCCTTGTCCAGCGTCCGGTCGATGATGTAGCCGTCCTTTACCGGCGAGACCTTCAGGACCGACACCGGATTGGGGGCGTCGGGACGCCCCACGTACTGGATGTTCCCGGCCTGGTCCGCCGCTTCGAGGTAATAGAGAATCTTCTCGGCCTCGAGGAAGAGGGCCGGCATGACCGTCAGGTAGTCCCCCGCGCCGGTCTCGTCCTGCATGGCCTCCACGATGTAGTTGGCGTCCCCTTCCCGTTTGTAGCCGATCCGGACCTGGGCCAGCCCCTTGTTGTCCTTCACCTGCGCCCGGATAATCATGGTGGAGGCGTCGGAGGTGGCCAGGAGCGGGGTGTGGAAGATGTGGGGGGGCTCCTTGTCCAGCTCCGCCACCCGCAGCAGGTGGGGATGGTCGGCGTCGCCGTCGTTGGTGACGTTTCCCGCCACATCGGTGACGGCCAGATAGTATTCGATGCCGACGGGGGTCACTTCGGTACGGGGAATGACCCCCTCGTAGACCCCCGCCTCCACCTGCTCCATGGGAGTTTCGGCGAACGACGTCCCCCCGGCTACCCGCCACGAAAGGAGGGCGCCCGCCACGCCGTGGTTGTCGGTGGCGGAGGCCCGGATCCGGGCGGAACGCCCCTCGATCGCCTCCAACGGCGGGGCATGCTCCACCACCGGCGCCACATCGTCGGCCGTCACCAGCTCCAGATGGAACACCCCCCGCTCCGAGGGGCGCCCCACCAGCGTCCGCTCCTCCCGCCGGTACCCTTCCTTTTCGATGACGATCGGATGGGGGCCGACCAGCAGGTCGTCAATCACCACCGGCGTCAGGCCGACCGGCTTGCCGTCGATGCTGATCTTCGCGTCCGACGGGGTGGTCTGGATCGACACCGACCCGACCGACCGGGCGCGGACGGCGTTGTAGAGATGGATCACCTGCGGCGGGAATGTTTTCGGCGAAAGCTTCCGGGAGGGGGCCAGCTCCACCGCCGAGCGGAAGGCGCTCTCCGCGCCGTTGGTGTCCCCCTGCGCCACCTTCACCATTCCGAGAGTGGTGAAGGCCCGAAGTTTCTGCTCCGGGTCGGTGGCGTCGGCGGTCGCTCCGGCAAGGATGCGGGCCGCCTCGTCGAACTGCCCCTCGTAGTAAAGCTTCTCCCCTTCCTTCAGGGCCGGGCCGACGTCGGCGGCCCGGGCGACCGTGGCGAGCAGGAGCAGGGGGAGCGTCAGGAGCGATAGAAGGCGCATGCCGTCATCCTTGTGGCCGACGGCGGGCAGGGCCGACGGGGAGGGGTCACTCCACCGCGAGCCGGGTCACGATACCGCCGACGACGGTTATGGTTCGCGCATAGTCGGGCAAACCTTCCCTCTTGATTACCACTTTTCGATCCCCCGCCGCCACTCCTTCCGCCCGGACCGGCGTGGCGCCCAACGGCCGTCCGTCGATGAAGACCGTTCCCGCAGGACGGGCGGTGATCAGCAGAATCCCCTTTTCCTCGGCGGTCGCCTCCTCCGCCGGGGTGTCCAGCTCCTCCGCCTCGGTGAACGAATGGGAGACGGTCGCCGTTCCCCCCGCCGCCAGCGTGACCGTGGTGGCGAACGGGCGGTAGCCGGGATTGACCAGCTTCACCTTCACCGATCCCTCTTCCACCTTCTCCACCGTGCGGGGGGTGGGGCCGACCTTCTTGCCGTTGACCCACGCTTCCGCCCAAGGGATCGACGTGACCCGCAGCGTCCCGTACCCCCGGGGGGCAAGGGAAGCGTCGAGGGTGGCCATTTTGCCCCGCTCCACGTTCACCGGCAGGCTCTTGGAGTGGAAGCCGCCTTTGGCCAGCGCGACCGTGTGTCGCCCCACCGGGAGGGTCAGCGTCGCCGGGGCCGTTCCCCGATTTTCACCGTCCACCAGAATCGACGCCCCGGCCGGGCCGACGACCCGCAGCGTCCCCGCGTCGTCGGTCATGGTCACCGTCAGACGGATCGGCGCGTCGGGGGTGACGGTCAATTCCCGCCGCTCCTCCACCAGCCCTTCGCCCGACAGAACCACCTCATGCCTTCCCGGATTCAGCGACGGCAGGGTCAGCGGGGTTTTCCCCTGCGGCTTTCCGTCCACCGAGACCGCGACCCCTGCAGGGACGGAAGTGACCAACGCCGTTCCCGGCGCCAGTTGGAGATTCGGCGAGAATGTCGCCACGGCGCCGGGCGCAAGGTCGATGTCGATTTCCCACAACTGATAGCCGGGGGCGGTGAGCCGCAACGTGTGCGCGCCTGCCGCCGTCTCGATCTCCTTGGCCGGAACCGGGCCGAAGATCGCCCCATCGATATGCAGGGTCGCCGGAACCGACGGGCGGATGGTCAATTTCCCTTTCGGCGGCAGGGGGGTCGGCTGGGCCGAAGGGGTGGTCGTGGGGGCCTCGGTGGCGAGCGTCGCCGACGCCGGGGCGTCGGGGGTCCCATCGCCCGACTTCAGCCACGCAAAAAGCCCGCCGGTGAGGAGGAGGGCGGTCACCGCCACGGCGGCGATGATCTTTCCGCTATTCCCCTTTTTCCCGTCATTGATCACTTCGAGAATCCGGTCGCTCTCGAAGTCGACGGTCTTGCCGGAGGTCAGGATGGCCACCGTGGCCCTCTCCCGGTCGGCGTCGGTCTCCGGTGTCGAGGTGAAGGGCGCCAGCGCGGCGGCCAGTTCGTGGCCGTTCCCGTAGCGCTCCTCGGGCGATTTGGCCAGCATCTTCCCGATGACCCGGTCGAGGGCGGGGGGGAGTTGCGGGTTCAGGGCCGAGGCGGGGAGGGGATTGTCCTTGATGATCTTGAAGATGATGTTCGTCAGCCCTTCCCCTTCGAAGGGGCGCCGCCCGGTCACCAGTTCATAGAACAGCACCCCCAGCGAGAAAAGATCGGAGCGCCCGTCGAGGGGGAGCCCCTGCACCTGTTCGGGCGACATGTACGAGGGGGAGCCGACGGCATGGCCGGTCTGGGTCACCGAACCGGCGGCGGTGGTGAGGCGGGCCAGCCCGAAGTCGGTGATCTTCACCCGGTCCCCCCGGGTGATGAGGATGTTCCCCGGCTTGACGTCCCGGTGGACGATATGATGCTCGTGGGCGTAGGCCAGCCCGTCGGCGATCTGCGCCACGATCTTCGCCGCCCGGGCCAGCGGCAGGGGCCCCTCGTCGGACAGGATCCCGGCCAGATCGACCCCTTCGACGAACTCCATGGCCATGAAGCTTTTCCCCCCCTCCTCGCCGACGTCGTAGATCGTGACGATGTGGGGGTGGATGAGGCGCCCGGCGGCTTTGGCCTCGATGAAGAACCGCTCGCGCAGCTCCCGCTCTTCCATGGCGCTCCCCATGCCGGAGAGCTTGATGATCTTGAGGGCGACCGACCGGTCGATCATCGGGTCGCGTCCTTCGAGGACGATTCCCATGCCGCCCCGTCCCAGCTCGCGGACGATCTCGTAGCGGCCCAGTCGTTTTTCTTCGGTCATGCCAAGGTGCGGAGGTGGTGCGGTGGGGAAAAGGCGGGAGCCCCTCGCTCCCGGCGCAAGCGAGCAGTATACCCTGTTCCGCCTCCCCCCCACCAGCCCGATGAGTCCCCGCAGGCCGTGGAAAAGCGGTCTGCGTTTTCCCATACCCTGCGAGCGCGCCGGGCCGAGACCCTTCCAGGGCCTCCGGTGTCAATGCGTTGACGATCGGAGTATGTGAAAGCGTGGCGCCATAATTGCTTTGGACTGGAATGACGTCTGGGTACGCCTGCGGGCGACAGTTCCCTGACGCAACGGAATCGAAGGAAAGAGCAGGCGCATGGACATCGCCACCGTTATCGGACTCGTCGCCGGATTTGGACTGATCGTCATCTCCATCGGCGCAAGCCAGCTGATCTATTTCGTCGACATACCGTCGGTCGAGATTGTCATCGGCGGCACAGCAGCCTGTTTTGCCGTCAACTACCCGCTGAAAGATCTGGTCGCCTTCGCCACAATCGTGAAAAAGGTGTTTCTCTACAAGACCGTCAGCCCCGACCAGGTGATCCCCCAGATCCTCGACTTCGCCGGGCGCGCCCGCCGCGACGGGATTCTGGCCCTCCAGTCGGTCATCGGCTCGGTGGAGGAGCCGTTCCTGCAAAAAGGCATCCAGTTGGCCATCGACGGCACCGAGCCGCAAGCCATCATGACGATCCTCGAAACCGAGGTCGAATACGTCAAGGAGCGCCACCGCCTCGGCATGGAGATGCTCCAGTCGCTGGGAAGCCTCGCCCCGGCCATGGGGATGATCGGCACCCTCATCGGGCTGGTCCTGATGCTTCAGAGCCTCGATGACCCCTCCACCATCGGCCCGGCCATGGCGGTGGCGCTGATCACCACCTTCTACGGCGCCCTCATGGCCAATCTGATGTTCCTGCCGATGGCCGGAAAGCTGAAAAAGCGGGCCGCAGACGAAAGCCTTATACAAGAGCTGATTATCGAGGGGGTCATCTCCATCACCAACGGCGACAACCCCCGGATCATCGAGCAGAAGCTTAACGCCTATCTCCTCCCCAAACAGAGGAAGAACCACTTTGAATAGGCGGTCGCTTCTCAACAACCGGTGGGGTGACGTCGATCCGTCGCGCCCGATGAACGTCACCCTTATGATGCTCATCCTCGCCTTCTTCATCGTCCTCAACACCATGGCGGTTCCGGCGGAATCGAAGAAGAAGATCGCTCTGGGCTCGCTGACCGGCTCGCTGGGGATTCTCCCCGGCGGTCTCTCCCCCATGAGCTCCACCGCCCGCAACGTGGCCGCCAAGGGGGCCCCCCTGCTGGACGACAAGAAGCAGCTCTCCTACCTGCTCGGCAAGTTCGAGGAGCAACTGATCCATACCCGGACCGCCCAGTTCGCCCGAACCTTTGTCTCGCACGGTGGGGTGGCGGTGATTCTGGACAACCGGATCCTTTTCGAACCGGGGAGCGCCCGCCTCTCCCGCGAGGGGGAGGGAATCGTCCAACGGCTCGGCCCCCTTTTCCGGCAGGCCGAGGGGGGGTTGCTGGTGGAAAGCCATGTGGCCGACCCGAAAGGGGGGAGTGGCCGTTTCCCCGACGCGATCTCCCTGACCGCCGCCCGGGCCGGTACCGTGGCCCGTTTCATGATCGCCGACGCGAAGATCGACCCGACCCGTCTCGGCGTGGCAGGGTACGGCGCCATGCGCCCCCTGACCGCCGTGGAAGGATTTGACGACGCGCTGAAAAACGACCGGACCGAAGTCCGGTACCGGTGGACCTTGTAGGGAGGAGCGCCGGTCATGGGTATCTCGCGGCAGAAGAAGAAGGATAGCGGCGGTGAGCCGGAAATGGACGTCACCGTATGGATGGTCACCTTCGCCGATCTCCTGTCGCTGCTCCTGACCTTTTTCGTTCTTCTCTACGCCATGAAGACCCTCGACAACCAGGTGCTCAAGGAGATGTTCACCGCCTTCTCCGGCGGCGCGGGCCCGTTGTGGTTTACCGACCGGTTCCCCATGGAGCGGATGCACCGGGACTACTTCGTGGCCCCCCACACCCTCTCCATCAAACAGTTTCTCGAGTTCCTGGAGGAGGAGGGGAAACAGTCGTCGACAGCGATGGCTGCCATCAACGTGAAAGGAATCGAGGAGGCGCTCCTCCTGAGCCAGGGGACCATCCGCAAGAAGGGGCCAAAGTTCTCCGTCACCTTCCCCAACCGGACCATGTTCGGCCCCTCCTCGGCCACCCTGACCCCGACGGCCATGACCGCCCTTGACCGGCTGGCCGACGCCATGCAGTATAGCCAGAGCAAGCTGGTCATCGAGGGGCACACCGACGACCTCCCCGTCGATACCCCCCGGTTTCCCTCCAACTGGGAGCTGTCGGCGGCCCGGGCGGCGGAGGTGATGCGCTATCTGACGGAAGTGAAGGGGTTGGACTCCCGGAGGATCCTCGGCGCCTACGGCTACGCCGACAGCCGTCCGGTGGTGGGGAATATCAGCGAAAGTTACCGGGCCCGCAACCGCCGGGTCGAGATCGTCGTCGAACAGACGCCCCCCGAGGGGGCGTGACCGCGCCACGCAACCAGCCCGGCCCCGCCGCAGACCGGCGGGCCGAACGTCGAAGGAGCCTACGAAATGGCCGATGCCGAAGAGGGAAAGAAGGGGGGCAGCAAGCTGCTCGTCATCATCATCGCCGTGCTGGTGGTCCTGCTGCTGGCGGCGGGCGGGGGGATGTTCTACTTCATGAACCAAAAACCGGCCGAACCGGCCGAGGGGGCGGTTCCGGTCGAGGACGAGGCGGCCAAGGCGGCCGCCGAGGCGGCGGCCATGGGGGTCACCGTGGAGCTGGATCCCTTCGTGGTCAACCTCTCCAGCGAAGGGGTCGACCGGTACCTGAAGGCGGTCATTGTTCTCCAGCTCTCGTCGGCCCCGGCGCAAGAGGAGATCGCCAAGCGGGGACCGCAGATCAAGGACAGCATCATCACCGTCCTCTCGTCCAAGTCGCCGGAGGAGGTTCTTTCCATCCAGGGGAAATACGACCTGAAGCTGGAGCTGGTCAAGCGGATCAACTCCATGCTCTCCACCGGCGTGGTGCGGGAGATGTTCTTCACCGAGTTCGTGGTCCAGTGAAAACCATGCGAGCCCTACCGGACGGGGCGGGAGCGGTCCGATGAGCCAGGTCCTTTCCCAGGAGGAAGTCGACGCCCTGTTGCGCGGCGTCACCGACGGCGAGATCGAGACCGAGGTCGAGTATGTCGCCGACGAGTCGGGGATCGTTCCCTACGACCTGACCAGCCAGGAGCGGATCATCCGGGGCCGGATGCCGACGCTGGACATCATCAACCAGCGCTTCTCCCGGCTTTTCCGCAACTCCCTCTCGTCGGCGCTGCGCAAGGTGCTGGACATCTCCGCCGTCTCCACCGACACGGTCAAGTTCGGCGAGTTCGTCAAGAGCCTGCCGGTGCCGGCCTCGTTGCACATTTTCAAGATCGAGCCGTTGCGCGGTTTCGCCCTGCTGGTGGCCGAGAGCAAGCTGGTCTTCGCCCTGGTCGATACGTTCTTCGGCGGCACCGGCGAAGGGAAGATGAAGATCGAGGGGCGCGACTTCACCACCATCGAGCAGCGGATGATCAAGAAGGTCGTCCTCATGGTCCTGCAGGATCTGGAGGCGGCCTGGAAGCCGGTCCACAATATCAAGATGACCTTCGTCCGCTCCGAGGTGAACCCCCAGTTCGCCGCCATCGTCCCCCCCACCGACGTGGTGGTGGTGATCATGTTCGAAGTGGAGCTGGACGCCATCAACGGGACGCTGACGGTCTGTCTCCCCTACTCCACCATCGAGCCGATCATCGGCAAGCTACGCGCCGGGTTCCAGAGCGACCAGCTGGAGGTGGACCAGGCCTGGATCCAGCGGCTTAGGGACCGGCTGGCCGAGGCTTCCGTGAGCGTGGTGGTCGAATTGGGCAACGCCACCGTCCTGAGCCAGGACTTCCTGAAGCTGGCCCCGGGCGATATCATCGGGCTGACCACCGACATCGACGACGAACTGCTGGTCCGGGTCGAGGGGATTCCGAAATTCAGGGGGCGCCCCGGTGTGGTCAAGGAGAACCGGGCGGTGCAGGTGACCCACGTCATCCCCCGGCAGGGCGCCAAGGAAGACGGCATGTCGGCGCCCGAACTCCCCCACGACGAAAACGACACGTCGGCCGACCGGATGTGAACCACCCTCAGGCGAGAGAAGAGAGATGAGCGACGAAGGCGAACTGAACGCGGAAAACGAAGAAGACCTCTGGGCCGCCGCCGCCGAGGATCTGGCCAAGCAACGGGACATGCTGCGCGACGCCGCCGGGGCCGCGCCTGCGGCGACCGCCGCCCCCGCCGCTCCCCCTCCTGCGGCGGCCGTCGGCGCCGAGCCCGCCCACGCTCCACCTCCCGTGGCCGCCGCGCCGGGCGAGCTGGACCGGATCCTCGACATCCCCATGGGGGTGACGGTGGAGCTGGGACGGGCCAAGATGCTCATCAACGACCTGATGCAACTGGGGCAGGGCTCCGTCATTGAGTTGACGAAACTGGTGGGAGAGCCGCTGGAGGTGATGGTCAACTCCAAGGTCATCGGCAAGGGGGAAGTGGTGGTGGTCAACGAGAAGTTCGGCGTTCGGATCACCGAAATCACCCCCACCAACGAGCGGATCAAGTCGCTGGTATAAGCGACAAACGCCGCACCTGACGCGGCGATGGCGCCTCTTCCCCCTTTCGGGGCGCCACCTTGCCCACCCCCCTCTCCCCGGGCGTCAACCCTCTGGCGCCGATTCTGGCATACCCCTTGCTTTTCTCCATGTCCGAGCCCTGTCAGGGCCAAAATCCCGGCGCCGCCGGAACCTGACCGGCAAGGAGACCCGAACCGTGAGAGTGATCATCGGACTGACCCTGACCATCGCCGCCGTCATTCTTCTGATGACGCCGACGCCGGTGGTCGCCGCCGTCGACCTGACCCGGATGAACCGACTTGAGGAGGTCACCCTCTTCCACGAAGGGGAGGGCGCCCGGTTGGTGATCCGGATGAAAGGGCCGGTCGAAAAGGTTCCCACCCCCTCCTTTTTCCAGAAGTCGATCCAGCTCGACCTGACGGGGGTCTACTCCGTCCCGGCGAAGAAGGAACTCCCCCTCGACAGCCCCCAGCTCTCCATGGCCGGGATCTACCAGCGCTCGCCGCAGCAGTTGCGAATCCGCCTCTTTACCCGCGCCGACGGGCGAACGCTCGCCGGGCGGACGAAAATCGCGGCCGAGGGAAACTTGCTGATCCTCTCCATGACGACCCCGGCGCCGGCGGCTCCCGTCGCGGCGGCTCCGGCGCCGGAGCAGGCGCCCGTTGCGGCCCCGGCGCCGACGAACGCCCCCCCCGCCCCCGACGTGGAGGAGCTGGCCCTGCCGGTGGTCAAGAACGATCCTCTCCGTTCGGCCCCCATCGCGCCGCCGCTGGCGGCCCGGGAAGACTGGTCCGACGCCAAGGGCGCAGCCTCGGGGGGAACGGGCGAAAAGAAAGAGCAGGGGCCGCTGGCCGGACTGTTCGTGCGCAAGGCCGAGGCGGCTCAGAGCGGGGAGACCCCCGGCGCCGTCGCCAAAACCGGCTATCTGAAATACGAGAAGAGCGCTCCCCCGGCCGCTCCCGACCTGGGGGCCGCTTCGGTCCGGATGGTGGGGGCGTTGGCGGTGACGGTGGGGCTCTTCCTGCTGGGCGCCGTTCTTTTCCGGAAATTCTCCGGCAAGCTGTCGCTGGGGGCTCCATCCGGCGACGCGCTGGTCCGGACGCTGGCCTCGGCCCCGCTGGGCCCCAAACAGCGGATCGCCCTGGTGGAAGTGGCCGGGGAGGTGATGGCGCTCGGAATCTCCGAGGACTCGATCTCCTTTCTGACCTCCATCGACGACGCCGAAACCGCCGACCGGATTCGCCGCATGACGGCCCCTCTCCCCGGCGCCGGGGACGCGGCCCTGCTGGCGTCGATCACCGGCGCCTTCTCTGGCGGGAAAGGCAAGAAGACCGGGGCGAAGAAGGGGCTCCTGGCCCGGCTCTTTACCCGGAACGCCCGGGCCGCCAAACCGGCTCCGGCGGCGCCCGCCGCCCTCTTCGACGAGACCGACGCCGACACCTTCGCCGGGCGCCTTGCCGCCGCCGCGCAGAAGGAAGGGGAGACCTACACCCGCTCGTCCCGCCCGGCGCCGACGCCCACGCGGGAAGCGGCCGAACCCCGCCCCTCACGCGACGAGCTGATGCGCCGCGTCACTGGGGCCATCCGTGGGGCCAACGCCTCCCTGAAGGGGGCGTGACGAGCATGGGCCGCATCCGCGCGATTCTTCCGGCGCTGCTGGTGGCGGGGCTCCTGCTGCCCGCGACCGCCCTGGCCGCCGACGCCGGCCCGGCGTTGACCGTCAGTTTCAGCGATGGGGGGGACAACCAGACCGTCGCCACCAGCATGAAGATTCTGGTGCTGATGACGGTCCTGTCGCTGGCGCCGTCGCTGTTCATCTCGCTGACCTCGTTCGTGCGGATCATCGTGGTGATGCACTTCCTGCGGCAGGCCATGGGGACCCAGACCATGCCCCCCAACCAGATCATGGCCGGGATGGCGATGTTCATGACCTTCTTCATCATGCAGCCGGCCTTCACCCAGATCTACGAAGAGGCCTTCGTCCCCTTCACCAAGGAGGAGATCGGCCTTTCCGACTTCTACACGAAATCGATCACCCCGCTTCGGACCTTCATGCTCAACCAGACCCGCGAGAAGGATCTCTCCCTCTTCGTGGAGATGTCGGGGATGGCGCCTCCCGAGACGGCAGACGACCTGCCGATCACCACGGTGATCCCGGCGTTTCTGATCTCCGAGATGCGGACCGCCTTCACCATCGGCTTTCTGATCTATCTTCCCTTTCTCGTCCTCGACATGGTCATCGCCAGCGTCCTGATGAGCATGGGGATGATGATGCTGCCGCCGGTCATGATCTCGCTGCCGTTCAAGATCATGCTCTTCGTGCTGGTGGACGGCTGGTACCTGATCGTCGGTTCGATGATGCGTTCCTTTGCGGTATAGGAGTTCTGTCATGGTCACCCCCGAATTTATCGTCACCATCTCGGCCGAAAGCCTCCAGATGGCGTTGCTGATCGCCGCCCCGATGCTCGGCTTCGGGCTGGTCATCGGCGTGGCGGTCTCCATCTTCCAGGCGGTCACCTCCATCCAGGAGATGACGCTGACCTTTATCCCGAAGATTCTTGCGGTGATGGTCTCGATGGTCATCTTCTTTCCCTGGATGATCCAGATGATGGTCGATTACACCGCCAACATCATCATCAACATCCCCCAGTACATCCGGTAGGGGCGCCCCATGGCCCCCGACCTTTTCCCGCTCGACCTGACGACCTTCCAGGGGTTCCTGCTGGTCTTCGTCCGGATGAGCGCCCTGTTCGGGTTCCTGCCGATTTTCGGCGGCTCCGCCCCCAAGACCGCCAAGGCGGGGCTGGCGCTGACCACCTCGTTTGTCCTCTTCCCGCTGGTCGACATCAGCCGGATCGACATCGGCATGGACGTGATGACGCTGGCGCTGCTGGTCACCGCCGAGGCGCTGGTGGGGCTGTTGACCGCCTATCTGGTGACGCTGATGTTCGCCGCCATCCAGATGGCCGGCTACATCATCGGCTTCCAGATCGGCTTTGGCATCGTCAACGTGGTCGACCCCTCCAGCGGCCAGGAGGTCTCCATCGTGGCCCAGTTCATGAACATCCTGGCGATGCTCCTCTTCCTGTCGCTCAACATCCACCATTTCATGCTCCTCGGGTTCGCGGAAGGATTCCGGCTGGTTCCCCCCGGCGTCTTCCATCCCGACGCGGCCATGGGGAAGCTGATGGTCGACGCATTGGGGGGGATGCTGATGACCGCCGCCCAGTTGTCGGCTCCGATCACCGTGGGGCTGCTCCTCAAGCAGTTGGCCATGGGAATTCTGGCCCGGACGGTGTCGCAGATGAACATCTTCGTCCTTGGCTTTCCGATCACCATCGCCGTGGGGCTCTTCGCCCTGGCCCTCCTCATGGCGCCATACCGGAACGCTTTCTCCCGGCTCTTCATGGAGAACCTCGAACAGATCGACCGCCTTTTCGGGTTGATGGTCTGAAAGGGGAGAACATATGGCCGAGGATAAAGACTCACGCACCGAACAGCCGACCGATAAAAGACGCAAGGACGCCCGCAAAAAGGGGCAGGTCGCCAAGAGCCAGGAGTTGAACTCCTTCATCATTCTTGCTACCGCCACCGTATTCTTCACCTATGCCACCTTCCATACCTATCAATTGATCATGGAGCTGTGGCAGGAGATCTTCGCCAACGCCGCCGAATATCCCATCAATGTCTATTCACTCCAGTACCTCATCAAAGGGCTGGAGGAGAAGCTGGCCTGGATATTCCTTCCTTTCATGCTCTGCATGGCGGCGGTCGGGGTCTACATCAACTACTGGCAGAACGACGGCTGGCTCTTCTCGTGGGAGCCGCTCCATTTGAAATGGGGCAAGATCAATCCGATCACCGGCGCCAAGCGGTTCATCGGCAAGGAGGGGGTGGTGAACCTTGCCAAATCGCTGGCCAAACTGCTGGTCATCGGCATCGCGGTTTGGGTAGCCCTCAAGGACGAACTGGAGACTTTGCCGCTGCTGATGGAGCTACCGCTGGAACAGTCGTTCCAGGTGTTGGGAAACGAGGCATTCGTCCTCTTCATGCGGGCGCTGGCTGCCTTGGCCGTCATCGCCTTCGCCGACTACTCCTACCAGAAGTGGCGGTACGTCGACAACATGAAGATGACCAAGCAGGAGGTCAAGGACGAGCACAAGCAGACCGAGGGCGACCCCCGGATCAAGGGGCGGATACGGAACAAGCAATACGAGATGCACCGGGCCCGGATGATGGGATCCATCCCCGAGGCGGAGGTGATCATCACCAATCCGACGCATCTCTCCATCGCGCTGCGCTACGACCGGCTCCGGGATCCGGCGCCGGTGGTGGTGGCCAAAGGGGCCGGGTTCATCGCCCTCAAAATCAGGGAAATCGCCAAGGAACACAACATCGTCATGGTAGAGGACAAGCCATTGGCACAAACCTTGTTTAAGCATGTGGATATCGGAGAGACGATTCCCGACAACCTGTACAAGGCGGTGGCCGAAACGCTGGCGTATGTCTACCGGCTGAAGGCGAAGACATTGTAAGACAGTGGATTGAAGATGCATCATCGGGGCTTGGGCCGCAGGGGGAACCCGCCTTGGCGCCAAGGGTATGACGCCGATGATTTGACACTCTCGTCGGCGCGACAACATTTTGACAGGATGGCAGGTTATGGCTGAGGCAAAGACAGGCGTTTCCGCCAGCATGGTCAACAACGCCGACATTGGCCTCGCCATCGGCGTGGTCGGGATTCTGGGGGTCATGGTAGTCCCGGTCCCCACAATCCTGCTCGATATCCTCCTTTCCGTCTCCATTACCGCCGGGCTGATATTGCTCCTTGTGACGATGTACATCAAGAGCCCGCTGTCCATCAGCTCGTTCCCGTCGCTTCTGCTGATTCTGACCATTTACCGGCTGGCCCTCAACGTGGCCACCACCCGGAGCATCCTCCTCTACGGCGATCAGGGCTTCGATGCGGCCGGGAAGGTGGTCGAGGCTTTCGGCCAGTTCGTGGTCGGCGGCAACTATGCGGTCGGCATCGTGATTTTCGTAATTCTGGTCCTGGTCAACCTCCGGGTTATCACCCACGGCTCCACCCGTATCGCTGAAGTGGCGGCCCGGTTCACCCTGGACGCCATGCCGGGCAAGCAGATGTCGATCGACGCCGACCTGAACGCCGGAATGATCAACGAGACCGAAGCCCGGGCCCGGCGCAAGGAGCTGGAGGACGAAGCCAGCTTCTTCGGCGCCATGGACGGCGCCCTGAAGTTCGTCCGGGGCGACGCGGTCGCCGGCATTATCATTACCCTGGTCAACATCATCGCCGGCTTCGCCATCGGCGTCCTCCAGGCGGGGATGCCGCTGGCCGAGGCGGCCTCGGTCTATACCATCCTGACCATCGGTGACGGGCTGGTCTCCCAGATCCCGTCTCTCCTGATCTCCACCGCCGCCGGTCTGATCGTCACCCGCTCCGCCAGCCAGATGAACCTGGGCAGCGAAATGCTCTCCCAGATGCTGGTCAACCCCCGGGCCTTCGCCATCGCCGCAGGCTTCCTCATCAGTATCGCCCTGGTGCCGGGGATGCCGACGGTCTCTTTCATGGGCCTGGGGATCGGGTCGGCGCTACTGGCCTGGTACATGACGCAGGATATGAAAGAGGAGAAGGCCGGCAAGGAGGCGGCCGCCGCCAAGGAGGCCGACAAACCGGCGCCGGAGCGGGTGGAGGCCCTCCTGCCGCTGGACACCATGGAGCTGGAGATCGGCTACGAGCTGATCCCGCTGGTCGACTCGACGCAGGACGGGGAGCTGTTGGAGCGGATCAAGTCGGTCCGGCGCCAGTTCGCCCTCGAGATGGGGATCATCGTCCCCCCGCTCCACATCCGGGACAACCTGCAACTGAAGTCGAACGAATACCAGATCCTCATCCGGGGGGTCGAGGTGGCCCGGGGGGAGCTCTGGATGAACCACTATCTGGCCATCAACTCCGGCGCGGGGGTCACCCGGATTCCCGGTGTCGAGACCCGCGACCCCACCTTCGGTCTCCCAGCCCTCTGGGTCACCGAGGCCAACAAGGAAAAGGCGAAGATGAGCGGCTATACGGTGGTCGACACCGCCACGGTCATCACCACCCACATCAAGGAGCTGATCCGGACCCACGCCCACGAGCTGTTGGGGCGTCAGGAGACCCAGGCGCTCATCGACACCTTCAAGGAGACCAGCCCGAAGGTGGTGGAGGAGCTGATCCCGGGGACCCTCTCCCTTGGCCGGGTGCAGAAGGTTCTCCAGAACCTGCTGCGGGAGCAGGTCAGCATCCGCGACCTCAACTCGATCCTGGAGTCGTTGGCCGACCACGGCGACATGATCAAAGACCCCGACGTCCTTACCGAGTACGTCCGCGCCGCCCTGTCCCGTCAGATTTCAAAGCAGTTCCGGGGCGCCGACGGGACCATGCGGGTGGTGACGCTGGAGCCGTCGCTGGAGGAGACGGTGATGCGCTCGGTGAAACAGACCGACCACGGCAGTTATCTGGCGCTCGACCCGAACACCGCCCAGGCCCTCATCGAAGCGTTGCAGAAGGCGCAGGGGAAGTTCGACCTGATGAACGCCACCCCGATCCTTCTGACCGGACCGGGAATTCGCCCCCACATCCGGCGGTTGACGGAGCGGTTTTTGGCCGGGTTCATCGTCCTGTCGCACAACGAGGTCTCGGCGGAGACGAAGATCGAGAACTTGTCGGTGGTGTCGGTGGCGGCGGTGGCGGCGCCAAAAAAATGACGATC
>JADGCD010000110.1 GCA_015229165.1 Nitrospinota bacterium
GGCGATGGGCTCTACCGGTATCGCTTGGACGTCGGCGTCTTCGCCGCCTCGGTCCCTATGAATGCGACTTCCGCCGGTCTCATCCCGGCGGGAATACGCACGCCTGCTTTCTGCCTGACGGTTCGGCAAAAGGTCGCGGCCTTCGCCCGCTCGGCGTTGACCGGTCACGGGGGCATGCCTCTTTCGCAAAGGAATCTGCGAGGGTGGGCGATGGGCTCTACCGGTATCGCTTGGACGTCGGCGTCTTCGCCGCCTCGGTCCATATGGATGCGACTTCCGCCGGTCTCATCCCGGCGGGAATGCGCACGCCTGCTTCCTGCCTGACGTTGCGAGAAAGAGTCGCGCTCTTCACCCGCTGACGCTTGCCTCCCTCTACCGAAACACCCCATCGACGAAAGAGTGGACGTTCCCCCCTCTACGGACCGTGACGGTGGCGCTGTGGAGGTTTCCGTCGGGATCGACCAGCGACAATTCGACCGCCCCTTCGGGGACTCTGACGGCGAAGGTGACCATTCCGTCAATGACCGGACCGGCTGGCGCCACCGGCGCCCCGTCGACGGCGAGGGTGGTCCCCTCTTCGGCGAGGAGAGTCACCGTCACCTGGTCCAGCCCCGCCCCGAGCGACCAGAGGGAATGGGCGAAAGCGGCCAGCGCCAGGGCGAACGCCACCAGCCACCACCGGTCCCGCAGCGTCCGGAAACGGGCGAGCCCCCTCGGGCCGAGGGGGGGCTCGTACTCGTGGGGATCAATGTCGTACATGCGGATGGCTCTCTTCTTCGGGTCGCGGTCCGGCGCCCGCCTACCCTTCCGTCGACAACTCGACGAGCTTGCGCATCGTATTGTCGTTGCGCATGGTGGCGGACACTCCCAATTTCCTCTCCAGAATGGCGGCGCTGAGCTTCCCTTTGCCGTACTGCCCAGGGATGTAGAGATAGGCGGCGTCGCCGGTGACGACGAGCTTCTCGGCCCCGTAGTCGGCGGCCACCAGCGCGGCGACTTTCTCCTTGGGCGGCGGCGCGGCGAAGAGGACGTAGAAAACACGGGCGATGTCGTGTCCGGCGCCGAAGGGGTTCCCCTTCAGGACTCTCTCGATCTCCGCGGGCTTTCGGACGACGACGGCGAGGTCGGGGCCGATCCGCTCCTTGATGAGGGCGGCCATCCGCGCGGCGAGCGCTTCCCCGTTTGTCGGCGAGGAGAGGAGGACGTTGCCGGTCTGGATGTAGGTGCGCACGTTCGCAAAACCTGCGCTGGTCAGAACCTCCCGCAGGCGCGCCATCGGAACCTTGTTCTTGCCGGTCGGCATGACGCCCCGCAGCAGGATGATGTACGCCTGTGCGGACATACGGTATACCGAGCGCCGTTACTCCTTTGCCGGTTCTTCGGCGGCCTGCGCAGGAGGCGTGGCCGCTTCCCCTTCGCCGTTGACGGCGTCCTTGACCTTCTCCTTGATCTCCTGATACTGCTCCTTGGTCGCCTCGCCGGCGTCCTTGGCGCCTTCCTTGACCCCTTCCTTGACGTCTTTCGCCTCTTCCTTGACCTTCTGATAGGTCTCCTTGGCGCCCTGCTTGATGTCCTCTTTCAGTTCGCGGGCGGCGCTGGCGACCTGTTTGAGCTTGCGCTGGGCCATCCACACGGCGACGTCGGGATGCTTCAGATAGTCGAGCGCTCCCCATTCCCGGACGTCGTAGTAGGCGCCGGAAAGGGTCAACTCGCTCTTCTTCATGAAACCGACGCCGTCGTCGCCGACGATGAGGGTGTAGTTCATGGCGCCGAACAGGCTGCCGCAGGCGAAGGCGGCGACAGCGATGACGATGGTTCTCCTCACGCGATTTCTCCTCTTTCTTTCTGTTTTGCTTCGACGGCGCGGCGGTGGTCGAGCCGCAGTTGTCGGCGAAGCCTGGCATCTTCGTTGCGTCGCCGGTCGTCGTCGGTTTCAAGGACCAGCGGCGGCACGGGCGACGGCTTCCCGCCGACCCCCATGGCGACCATGGTGAAGTAGCTCGAATTGGTGTGGGTCGTCCGGCCAGTGGGCATCTCTTCGGCCACCACCCGGATGCCGATCTCCATCGAGGTGCGCCCGACGTAATTGACCGAGGCCATGAAGGTGACCAGCGCCCCCACGGCGATGGGGGTGCGGAAATGGACCTCGTCGACGCTGGCGGTGACGCAGTAGGCCCCGGCGTGGCGGCTGGCGCAGGCGTAGGCGACCTTGTCCATGATCGACAACAGCGACCCGCCGTGGACGACGCCTGCGAAGTTGGCGTCGTGGGGCATCATGAGCTGGCTCATGACCGTCCGCGAGGCGCGGACCGGCTTGGGTGTGGGCGTATCGGGCATCGGTTCGTCTTCCGTGGTTGTAATGGCTGTTAGGTCTTCGTAGTCTTGGGGAGCCGGAGCGAATAGACGCTGTTCGGATAGTCTACCTCCAAGACGAAGTTGGAAAGAAAACTTCTCACACCAAGCAAGGGAATATTCAGGTTCGGCAGGTAGTCCACGACCACTTCACTCGTCGAGAAGCCAGGAATTTCGATGATGGTGGTGTGACCATAGGAGACGGCCTGACCATTGCCAGTTGTGACCGTTTTCGCATGGCCCCTGTCGAGAAGATGGCCCAGGGCCACCGCCAGCCACAGGGGAAAGGCGCATTCGTCGGCCCCGGTGTCGATCAGGCCGGAGGTTTTTTGCGAAAGCCCCGTGTGGGGATTGGTGAGGATAATGTCCACCATGGGACGCCCACCGAAAAACGGACGCTTTCGAACCGGCATGCCTTAATAAACGTGAACCATGTCGGAAGGGGGAACGTACGTTACCACCGGATCGGCGAACCCGGCGGCGACGGCGGAACGTTTTACGGCCAGCGGGTCGCTTCCGAAGGCGACCACGCGGTCGGCGCCAAAATCCGGCACAGCCACATATTTGCCCTCAAGGCGCTTGTCGCTCAGAAGCACATGTTTCACGCCGCCTGTGTGGCCGCGACGAAGCTCTTCGTTCATAGCCCGCTCTGCCATTCGTGACGATGATGCATGCACAAGGGTGGCACGTCCCGACAAATCATGTCAACGCCGATAGCTCTCAGTTCCTGAACTTCCGGATCAACCCGATCACCACCCCCTGGATGGCTAGGCGGGACTCCTCCACCATGATCGGCGCCATGGCGGCGTTGGCCGGTTGCAGGCGGATCATTTTCCCTTCCCGGTAGTACCGCTTGAGAGTCGCCGACTCTCCGTCGATAAGCGCCACCACCGTCTCGCCGTTATCGGCCCAGGCCCGTTCGTCGACGATGACCATGTCCCCCTCGCGGATGGAGTCTTCGATCATCGAGTCCCCTTTGACCTTCAACACGTAGGTCCGGTTGCGCCCCATCATGTCTTCCGGGATGGAGACGGTCTCCGCCACGGGGAAGGTCTCCACCGGCGCGCCCGCCTGGATGTAGCCGAGCAGCGGCGCCTCCACCGACGACGGGGCCGCCTCGCGGGTCGGCATCTCGATGGCGCGGGACATGTTTTTCTCCCGCTTGATGAGCCCTTTGGCTTCGAGATTGGTCAGGTGTTTGTGGATGGTGGCGGGGGACGAAAGACCGAAATGCTGGCCGATCTCGACGATAGAGGGGGCGTACCCCTGCTCCTTGATGAAGACGGTCAGATAGTCAAAAATCTGTTTCTGTTTCTTGGTGAGGTGCATTTCGCCATCCTTTCGATAACCTTTACCAAATGCTAAGCGAAAGGATGACGAAATGCAAGGGTTTCAGAAAACCGTTTCCAGCGAGCGTTGCCGCCCAACCTGCCGCAGAAACAGATTCAGCCGGTCGAACGACCGGGAGGGCTCCTGTCGGAAGGAGATGCCGACGTAGGCGACCCGTTCGACCACGGTGACACAGCGGACATCCGCGATGACGCCGGTGACGACTCCGCCGTCGGGAAGGCTCATGGCCAGCTTGACCGCCTCCCCTTTCTGCGGCGCGGCGCCGGTGATGGCAAAACGCCCTCCCCCGGCGCTGATGTCGATCATCATGGCGGCGCCGCTTCCCTTCTCCCATTCCAGCTCCGTCGGCAGGGCGGTACGGTACCGGAGGCTCCGGCGGACCGCCGCCCGCTCCACCCGGTCGGGATAGCGCCACACCCAGACCGGCGCCGGGCTGGTGTACTGGCGGCTCAGGGTGGTCGTGAAACCGGAGGCGACCCCTTCCCGCAGGAAGCGGACCACCGCTTCGATCTCCCCCTGGTTGGTGGCGGTCACCGGCGTCCCGTCGACGCAGGGGATGTCGGTCAGGAGCCACTCCCGCAAACGGTATCCCCGGATACGGGAGCTGAAGGTCCGGGCGCCGATGGTCATGTGGAGACTCTGCCCCGCCGGGGTCTGCGGTTCGCTCGTCGGCTCCGGGGTGGCGTATTCTTCGAAGTCGGCCAGCTCCCCCAGAAAAGCCTCCAGAACCGACAGCCCCTGCCGCTCCCCTTGGTCGAACAGAACCCCATACGAGTAATGGTCGATCATTTCGTCCCGCCGGACGACCCGCCCCGGCAGTGTGCAGGGGCCAAGCCCGGGGCGGAAAGCGAAGCGGAGGGTGACGGGCGACTCCGGCTCCAGCAGATCTTCCGACACGAAGCGGAGCCCCCGGGCGCTGAGGTCTTTGACCAGCAGGGTGGTCTGTTCCCCCCCGGCGCCGACGACGGCGGGAACGGGCAGATTGAGAAAGAAACGCCGGTCTTTGCGCCGGTGATGGATGTCGGTCCGCTCCGGCGCGGAGAGGGTCAGCAGCCCCATCTCGGTCAGGTGACCGGCCCCCTTGGCGGCGAAATTGAGATAGCTACCGTTGTTGAACGCCCGCATCGTAACTGGAACGCCGTGCTCCGGACGCCATGCGAGGTTTCGGGCGTCAAGCATGACGTAGTGTCCCGGGCGATAGGCGGCGATGGAGGCGACCCCCTTCCCCTCCAACCCTTCGAGATAGACCGTCTGACCAATTTCGAGCATAGGTATAATCCCCCTCGTTGCTTTCACTATGCTCTCCGCCGGACGTACCCGAAAGGGTATTAAATGGGGAATTTTTGCGGGGTAAAATTACCCATGAATGACGGAGAGATATGGAGGAGTTGTCGGCGTAACTTATTTACTTACAGCGCATTTAACATATCGTTCTGATGCCCGCCCCTGCATGGAGAGGCGACGGCGTAGGTAGGTGGCGAAAGGAACGGTGGGTCAAACCAGCCGGACGAACCGCTTTTTCCCGACCTTTACCACCACTTCACCGGCAGGGACGGGAGCGTTGGGATCATCGACCCGGTCCCCCCCGACGATGGTGACGGCGCCCTGCTTGACCATCCGCCGCCCTTCGGAGGAGCTGGAGACCAGCCCGGCGTCGGCGAGGACGTTGACCAGCAGAGGGGCGGGACCGCTCCTATCGACGGTGTGGGTGGGGATTTCGTCGGGGAGCTCCCCCTTTTTGAAAATCTGCTCGAACTCGGCCACGGCGTGATCGGCCGCTTCGACGCCGTGATAGCGGGCCACCAGCTCCCGCCCGAGGCGCACCTTCGCCTCTTTGGGATGGGCGGTTCCGTCGCGCAGGCCGACTTTCAGCGTTTCCAGTTCGGCGTTCCCGATGGCCGAGAGCAACTCGTAGTAACGAACCATCAGATCGTCGGAGATCGACATGATCTTGCCGAATATCTCTTTCGCCGGTTCGGAGACGCCGATGTAGTTGCCGTAGCTCTTGCTCATCTTCTGGACCCCGTCGGTCCCTTCGAGGAGCGGCATGGTCAGGATGACCTGCGGCGCCTGCCCGTAGTCCCGCTGGAGGTCGCGCCCGACGAGGAGATTGAACTTCTGGTCGTTGCCGCCCAGTTCCACATCAGCCTTCAACGCCACCGAGTCGTACCCCTGCATAAGGGGATAGAGAAACTCGTGGACCGAGATGGGGCGGTTTTCGGTGTACCGCTTGGCGAAGTCGTCCCGCTCCAGCATCCGGGCGACGGTGTATTTGGCGGTGATGCCGATGATCTCCTGCGGCGAGAGTTTGCCAAGCCACGCGCTGTTGAAGACCACTTCGGTCTTCGCCGGATCGAGAATCTTGAACACCTGCTCCTTGTAGCTCTCGGCGTTCTTGGCGACCTGCTCTTCGGTGAGAGGCGGACGCGCTTCGTTCCGCCCGGTCGGATCGCCGATCATGCCGGTGAAATCGCCGATGAGGAAGAGGACGTGGTGGCCGAGGTCCTGAAACTGTTTCAGCTTCCAGAGGAGGACGGTGTGGCCGAGATGGAGGTCGGGCGCCGTCGGGTCGAACCCGGCCTTGACCCGCAGCGGGGTGTTCGTCTCGCGGCTCTTGGTCAGCTTCTTGACCAGTTCGTCACGGACGATGATTTCGACCGCCCCCCGCTCGATGAGGGAGAGCTGTTCTTCGACGGGGGCAAACGGGGTCATGGGCTCGCTTCGCTGCTGTGGGGAGAAGGGGAATTATACGGGCGGGCCCCCCACCCTGTAAACGACCGTTGCGTCGTTTCCCGGCTCATCGTATGATCCTCCCATAATGACCACGCGCAACGTCGAATCAATCCTCCTTTCCCTCCGCGCCCGTCTTGCGCCTTCGCGCGCAAACTAACTTCACACCCGACCTGCATAACTCCCATCCGCGCCACACGTGCGCGCGGACCGCACAACGATAAACGGAAAACGTTATCGAGGCAGGCGCTGGTAGAAAAAACCGGGTGAGCAAGCGGAGCGTACACGCCAGTACGTGTGCATTGCGAATCCCGGTTTTGACACCGCAGCGCCAACGCAGATAGTTTTCCGCGCAAGGAGGACGCATTATGAGCGACCACTATGTTTTCAACACCGCCGAAGACGAGACCGAGTTTCGGCGGTTGCAGTTGCTGGAGTCGATCTACGACCCCTACACGATCAACTGGATGAACGGCGTCTGCGTTACGCCGGGCATGTCGTGCCTCGAAGTCGGCCCAGGCGCAGGGTCGATGGTTCGCCGGTTGAGCGAAACGGTCGGCCCCTTCGGATGGGTGACGGCGGTCGATACCAATCCCCGGTTCGTCACCCCCCCTTTTCCGCACGCCAACGTAGAGGTGGTGAAAGGCGACCTGAACCACGGCGTCGGACGCGATCTCTACGATATCGTCTACGCCCGGTTCGTCGTCGTCCACCAGCCGGGCCACGATGGGGCCATCGCCGCGTTGATCGACGCCATCAAGCCGGGGGGATGGCTCCTGCTGGTGGACGCCGACTTCAC
>JADGCD010000111.1 GCA_015229165.1 Nitrospinota bacterium
TGTGGCAACGCTTTTCAGGGAACGATTTTTCGCCTCCGATGCTTACCAACATTCTCCCCCCCCTGCTCCTCGCCCAGACCGAACCGGTAGAAGCCAGCGTCTCGGTGCTGGACATCCTCTCCCACGCCGGATGGGTGGGGCTTTCGGTGCTGATGGTTCTGGTCCTCTTCTCGGTGGTCTCGTGGGGGATCATGGTCCACAAGATCAGGCTCTTCGGAACCATCCGGCAGGAGACCAACGACTTCCGCGACCAGTTCTACCGCCGGGGCGCCCAACTGGAGCAGCTCTACAATCTGGCCAAGCGGATGAAGAGCTGCCCCATGGCCCGGGTCTTTCTGGCCGGGTACATCGAGCTGGCGGCCCAGTTCCGGGTGACCGCCGCCGGGGTGGAGCGGGAGAACGAGGAGCTGCTCCTCGAAAAGCTCGACTCCATCTCCCGGTCGCTGGAGCGGGCCACCGCCATCGAAGTGACCCGGATGGAGCGGTGGCTCTTCTTCCTCGGCACCACCGGCAGCACGGCGCCTTTCATTGGGCTCTTCGGCACCGTCTGGGGGGTCATGGAATCGTTCGCCGCCATCGGCGCCTCGGGGGCGGCCAACGTGGCCGTGGTGGCGCCGGGCATCTCGGAGGCCCTTATCGCCACGGCGGCCGGGCTCTTCGCCGCGATCCCCGCCGTCATGGGGTACAACTACTTCGTCCACCGGGTCAAGACCGCCGCCACCGACCTGGACAACTTCTCGCTGGACATGCTCTCCCTCATCGACCGGGTCTACCTGAAGCGATCGGCTTCCTGAGCGAGGAACGACATGGGCGCGGGACTGCAAGGAGGAGGGGACGGGGTCGGCATCGGGAAACGGTTCCGCCGTTCGTCGCCGATGATGTCGGAGATCAACGTCACCCCCTTCGTCGACGTGATGCTGGTGCTGCTGATCATCTTCATGGTCACGGCGCCCCTCATGAAAAGCGGCATCGAGATGGACCTGCCCGAAGAGCAGGGATCGGCGCTGACCATCAAGGAAGAGACCCTCGTCCAGATCCGGGACGACAACCGCCTCTACTACAACGGCGACCGGGTCACCGCCGGGGATCTGGAAAAGAGCCTGAAATCGCTGGCGACCGGCAACCCGAAGGCGGAGGTCTTCCTTGAAGCCGACCGGGGGATCCCCTACGGCGACGTGATGAAGGTGATGGCCCTGATCAAGCGGGCCGGGGTCGACCGGCTGGGCATGGTGACGAAACTCCCCGCCAAGGGGCGCTGAGATGAGAGGAGCCGGGTCGCCCATGCGCCGATCGCCCCGTTCCCAACAGGTCGTCTCCCCCCGCGTCCGGGAGATCGACTCCCCCTCCCGCTTCGCCGGATCGCTGGTCGTCTCCGCGCTGGGGCACACCCTCTTCCTCGCCCTCGTCCTGTTCGGCTCGTGGCTTTCGGGGGAAGAGGAAAAACTGGTGAGCGTCGGCTACCGGGTGGAGCTGATCAGTCTCAACCCCTCGCCGAAGAGCGAGCGAAGCCGGGAGCGACCGGCGGCCCCCGCCCCGGCGCCGGAGCCTCCCAAAACCATCGAATCGGCCCCGGCGCCCAAGGCGGTGACTGCGCCTCCCAAGACGGCGGCGCCGGAAAAGGTGGCCGCCGCGCCGAAGATCGTCCCCCTCAAGAGCGAAGCCCCCCGGAAGGTCGCCGAACCGGAGAAGCCGAAAAAGCCGGAGCGGGTGGAGGCGGCGGAAAAGCTGAAACCGCTGCTCCCCGTCGCGCCGGTGACGCCGGTCCGCCCGCCGTCGCTGCCGACCCCGGCGCCGATCCGCCACCCGATCCCCGACCGGCCGACCGACGGCGGAGGAGGGGGAGGGGCCGCCTCCGTGGTGCAGGGAGAGGAGACCGCTTACAGCTACTACATGCAGATCCTCAACGACAAGGTCAACGAGAACTGGGTGACGCTGGGGATCGACATCAACGGCAAGCGGGCCAACCCGGTGGTCCGGTTCGACATCGACCGGGACGGCAGGGCGCTCAACATCCGTCTCGACAAAACCAGCGGCGCCCCGGCGCTGGACGAATCGGCGCTGGCAGCCATCCGCACCCTCGAACTCCCGCCGCTCCCCTCCGAATACCCCACGGAGCTGATGCGGATCCGCTTCACCTTCGACTACGAGCAGAATCACCGATAGGAGTCCCATGCGAAAAGCGTTCACCCTCGCCGCGACCCTGCTGGCCCTCGCCCTCCCCCTCCCGGCGCGGGGGGCCGATCCGGGTGCGGTTCACGACCTCTCGGCCAGCCGTGTCGAGGCGAAGACCATCGGCATCGCCATTCCCCCCTTCGACCTGGCCGGGGGAGACCCGCAAAAGCTGGGCGAGGCGGCGGCCCGGATCGTCGCGTTCGACCTGAAGTTCTCCGGCCATTTCGCCCCCACCACGAACATGGAGTTCATGCGCTCGGCCCACGAGCGGGACCGGAAGCGGCAGGCCATCGACTTCGCCGAATGGGGAACGTTGACCCAGAACTTCCTCATGAAGGGATCGCTGGAGGAGGCGGCCCGGGGGCAGATGACCATGCGGGTGACGGTCTACAACGTCAAGAACGGCCAGCAGACCTACACGAACCGCTATACGGGCAATGTGGGGAAACTGCGGGAAATGGCCCACCTCTGCGCCGACGACCTGCTGAAGCGGATCGTGAACGAGGATGGGGTCGCCCGAACCCGCATCGCCTTTGTGGGAAAGAGCGGCGGCCGCAAGGAGCTGTTCCTGATGGACTACGACGGGGCGGGGGTACGGCAGGTGACGCAGGACAAGTCGCTGGTCCTCTTCCCGAGTCTCAACCCGGTCTACAACCAGGTTCTCTTCACCACCTACCTCCACAAGAACCCCGACCTCTACCGGCTCGACTTGGCCACCGGCGCCCGCTATCCGATCTCCCGCAAGCTGGGGCTCAACACCACGGGGGACTTCTCCCCCGACGGCAAGAAGGTGGTCTTTTCCCTCTCCTACCGGGGGAACTCGGAAATCTACGTAGCCGGGATCGACGGGTCGGGGCTCAAAAAGCTGACGCACGACCTCTCCATCGAGACCGCCCCCTGCTGGTCGCCGGACGGAAAATACATCGCCTACACCTCCGACCGGCCGGGGGTTCCGCAGATCTATGTCATGACGGCCAACGGGGAAAATCCCCGGCGGCTCACGTTTCAGGGGAACTGGAACGACGCCCCCACCTGGGCCTCCACCGGCGACTGGATCGCCTTCTCGTCGCTTCAGGGGGGGCGCTACAACATCGGCATGATCGACGCCCGTCAGATCGGTGACGACCGGCGACGGGACGTGATCCAGCTGACCGGCGGGACGGCCAATAGCGAAAGCCCTTCGTTTTCCCCCAACGGTCGGCACCTGACGTTCATGTCGAACCGGTCGGGAACGCGGCAGGTCTACCTGATGAACCTCAACGGAGCGAACGTGACGCAGGTGACGACGCTCCCCGGGGGGGGGTATACTCCTGCATGGGGTATGCCGGAGGCCGACCTGCGCCGGTAATCGGTGGGGGTTATATGTAAAGATTTGGCAAAGGGCCCCTTTTTCGCTTGAAAGCGAAAGGGGGCTCTGTTACATTGCAACGGAATGTAGATATTTCGGCTTGCGTATTTCTACATCACGAAACCGTAGGTCTGGAGAGGAAAGATGATTTTGGCACAAAATAAGCTCTTCCGCGTTCTTGTCGGCGCCATTGCGCTGGTCGGTCTGACCACCCTTGGGGCTTGTTCTTCCGACGGGTCCAAAGACGCCGCTGGCGGCGCGGGCGGCGCGGGAGCCGCCGGTTCCGGCGCGGACAACCCGGAGGGCTCGGTCCCCGGCGGCATGGCCGACGCTTCGGCGCTGGTCGATGTCTACTTCGACTTCGACAAGTCGGAAATCCGTTCCGACGCCCGGGAGGCTCTTGCGAAAAACGCCGAATGGCTGATCGCCAACAAGTCCGCCCAGGTCCAGATCGAAGGGCATTGCGACGAGCGGGGCACCGAGGAATACAACCTGGCGCTCGGCGAACGCCGCGCCAACGCGGTGAAGGACTACCTCGCCAGCCTCGGGGTCGAGTCGGCCCGGCTCTACACCATCTCCTACGGCGAGGAACTGCCGGTCGACCCGGGTCACACCGATGAGGCCTGGAGCAAGAACCGCCGCGCCCACTTCCTGGTCACCGCCCAGTAAGCGACCGCGCCCGCTTCTCCGAACGCCCGACTCCGGTCGGGCGTTTTTTTTTGGAAAGAGGGTGATCCGCCGGGCGACGCCACGAACGAAAGCCGCGCGTCGCATAAAAACCGTTTCACCCCCGTATCCGGCGCGCCGACGGTTGCTTTAGCCCGGGGGAGCGGCTATTCTGTACGCTTGCATTTTCAGTCGTCCGTCATCGAAAACCAATGAGGGTTCTTGTCATGCGTCATGGTCGCGCCGCGCTGATCGTCACCGCGCTGGCGCTCCTCGGCGGCGCCGGGTGCGCCACCATGAACAAGCAGGAGCAGGAAGTCATGCAGGGGCAGCTGGCCCGCATCGACGACCGGGTCGCCGTCATGTCCAAAAGCGCCCGCGCCCAGGCGGAGCTGACCGCCGACTTCGGCGCCCTGCGCCAGTCGATCCTCACCATGACCGGCCAGATCGAAGAATTCAACGTCCGCTCCCAACTCCTCTCCGACCGGCTGACCCGCATGGAGAAAGCCCTGGCCGAGATGGGACAGACCTACCGGGGCGAGGTCCTGGAACGCTCCGCCGCCACCGACCTTCGGCTCGACACCCTCTCCCGGCAGCTCTACGAGCTGTCGTTGCAGACGCTTGCCTTCGTCGACCTGATGGAAAAGAAAAACGACATCACCCCCAAAACCCATCAGCGCAAAGTCGACGCCATGCGGGCCGAGAGCGGCCAGACCCAGCCCCCCCCCGCCGGTGACGAGGCCGAGTCCCTCTACCAGCAGTCGTACCAGCAGTTCCTCGTCGGCGACTACGACGGGGCCGTGGAGGGGTTCACCCGTCTGGTCAAAAAATTCCCCGACGCCCCTCTTGCCGAAAACGCCGCGTGGTGGATCGGCGAATCCCGCTACGCCCAGAAACAGCACCACCCCGCCGTCGCGGCTTACGACGCCCTCGTCAAGGCCCACCCGCAGAGCCCCAAGGCGCCCGCAGCCCTCCTGCGCGGCGCCACCGCGCTGCTGGCGGTGGGGGAGACCGACCCGGCCGTGGCCCGGTTGCGCGCCCTCATCGCCACCTATCCCGGCGCCGAAGAGGCCCGCATCGCCCGCCAGACCCTCACCTCGCTGGGGCTGGACAAAACGGGAGCCCCCACCCCCCAGCCGACCCCGGAGCCAATGCTGACCCCGGTGCCCGAATTTTCCGATCACGCCCCCGCCCCGGAGAGCGCCGACACGCCCCCCTCCGGTCGCTGACGTCCCACCCCCCATCCTTGCAAGAGAGCCCCGCAACCGATGCTTACCTGGATTCGTGAAGCGGCCAACAGCCTGGCCATCAAAATTCTTTTCTTCCTGATCGCCCTTTCCTTCATCGGCGCCTCCTTCATGCTCTGGGGCGACCTGGGTCCGGGGCGCCCCAACGTGGTGGCCACCGTCGACGGCGTCGAGATCACCGACACCCAGTATCAGGCGGCCCTTCGGCAGGTGGACGAGGCGATCCGGGGGCAGTTCGGCGGGCAGATCGATCCGCAGCTGATCGCCTCGCTGGGGCTGGGGACCATGGCCATGGCCACCGTCGTCGACGACGCCCTCCAGCAACGGGCCGCCGAAAAGGCCGGGATCGTCGTCACCGACGCCCAGGTGGCCGACGCCGTCATGGCCATGCCCGACTTCCAGAGGGAAGGGGTCTTCGACCAGGCCCGCTACACCGAGCTGCTCCAAATGAACGGCCTGTCCCCCGCCAGCTTCGAAGCCCGGGTCCGCCAGGATCTGCTGGTGCGCCGTCTGCGGACCCTCGTCGAACGGACCGCCGTCGTCACCGACGCCGAGGCCTACGCCTGGTACCAGTTCCAGAACCAGCCGGTCACCGTCACCTACGCCCGGGTGTCGTCCGCCCCGCTGTCTGAAAAGATCGCCCCCACCGACGAACAGCTTGCCGCCTGGTACAAGGCCAACGCAGCAAGCTTCGAAATCCCCGAAAAGCGCTCCTTCCGGGTTCTGACCGTCGACGCCGACGCCTATGGCGTCACCGCGCCGGTCTCCGACGCCGAGTTGAAAGAATACTTCGAAACCAACCCCGGCCTCTTCGCCGCCGAAGAGAAGGTGAAAGCCCGCCACATTCTCGTGCAGGTGGTGGCCGACGCCGACGACGACACCGTGGCCGCCGGGAGGGCCAAGATCGACGCCGCCCGCGCCCGGATCGAAAAAGGGGAGCCGTTCGAGGCGGTGGCCAAGGATGTGGGGGAAGACCCCAGCGCGCCGCAGGGGGGGGATCTGGGCGAATTCGGCCGGGGCATGATGGTTCCCGAATTCGAGACCGTCGCTTTCTCCTCCCCGGTGGGGGTCGTGTCGGAGCCTTTCCGGTCCCAGTTCGGCTGGCATATCGTCAAGGTCGAAGCGCATAACGACGCCGCCACCCCCACCTTCGAAGGCTCCCGCGACCAGATCCTTGAAAAGGTCCGGGGGGCCAAGGGGCGACAGGCGGCCCACGACTTCGTCCAAGGACTGGCCGGGACCGTCACCCCGGAGAAATTCGCCGCCGTCACCGACACCAACCCGGCGGTACGGATCAACAGCTATACCCTTTCCGCCGGCGTTCCCGGCGAGGGGGAGAGCATGCCCGAGGCGGCCCGCGCCGCCATCTTCGCCCTGACCGAAAAGCAGGTCACCCCGATCATTGAGACCGCCGACGGCTACGCCATCGCCCTCCTCGACCGGATCGAGCCCCCCACGACCCCCGAGCTTTCGACGGTGACGTCGCTGGTGGCCGCCCGCTACCGGGCCGAGAAGGGGCGCGAAGAGGCGGAGAAAATCGCCACCGCCATCGAGAAGGAAGTCAACGAAGGCGCTCCGCTGGCCGACGCGGCCCGCAAGCGGGGGATCGAGGTGACGGTCACGGCCCCCTTCACCCGACAGGATCTGGCCACCGGCGCCGTGCGCGACGAAGGGATGGTTCCCGAGGCGTTCGACCTCTCCGCGTTCGAAGCCCGGACCACCCCGCTTCGGGACGATTTCCTCGTCTACACCGTCAGCGGCCGCGAGCCGCTGGACATCGAAAAGTTCAACGCC
>JADGCD010000112.1 GCA_015229165.1 Nitrospinota bacterium
GACACGCTGGTGGCGATGGAGCGCAACGGCATGGCGGTCGACCCGGCGCAGCTTCTGGCCCTCTCCGCCGAGCTGGAGGCGCAGATGGGGACGCTGGAGGCGAAGATCCGGTCGCAGGCGGGGGTCGATTTCAACGTCAACTCCCCAAAGCAACTGGGTGAAATCCTCTTCGACCGGCTGAAACTGCCGGGGGGGAAGAAGACGAAAACCGGCTACTCCACCAGCCAGGACGTGCTGGAGGATCTGGCCATGATCCACCCGATGCCGGCCGACGTGGTGGAATACCGCCAACTGGCGAAACTGAAAAACACCTACGCCGACGCCCTGCCGAAGATGATCGACCGGGCCACGGGGCGGATTCACTCGTCGTTCAACCAGACGGTGGCGGCGACGGGGCGTCTGTCGTCGTCCGACCCGAACCTGCAGAACATCCCGGTCCGGACCGAGACGGGGCGGCGCATCCGGCGGGCTTTCGTCGCCCCGCCGGGGCGGGTGATCGTCTCGGCCGACTATTCGCAGATCGAGCTGCGCCTCATGGCCCATTTCTCGGGGGAGCCGAAGCTGCTCTCGGCCTTCGCCCGGAACGAGGATGTCCACGTGCGGACGGCGGCCGAGGTCTTCCGGGTCGATCCGGCCTTCGTGACCGGCGACATGCGCCGGGTGGCGAAGACGGTCAACTTCGGGGTGATCTACGGGCAGACCCCCTTCGGACTGGCCAAGGAGCTGCGCATCCCGCAGATGGAGGCGAAACGCTATATCGACCACTATTTCGCCACCTATCCGGGTATCCGGGACTACATCGCGACCACCGTCGCCTTCGCCGTGAAGCATGGCTATGTGGAGACGCTGATGGGGCGCCGCCGCCCGCTGCCGGACATCCGCTCGTCGAACAAGCAGGTCCGCTCGTTCGCGGAGAGAAACGCCGTGAACACGCCGATGCAGGGGTCGGCGGCGGACCTCATAAAGAAGGCGATGATCGCCATCCACCGGCGACTCCGGGAGGAGTCGTTCGCGTCGCTGATGGTGTTGCAGGTGCATGACGAGCTGGTCTTCGAGACGCCGGTGGACGAACGGGACCGGCTCATCGGCATGGTGAAGGAGGAGATGGAGGGGGTCGCCAAGCTGGCGGTCCCGCTGCTGGTGGACGCCCGCGCCGGGGCCAACTGGGACGAGGCGCATTGAGCGACGACACGGAGCGGGCGCTGGCCGATTACGCCGCCTTCGTGGCGGAGGCGGACGCCCGGATGGGGGCCCTGACGGCGCGTCACGGGGGGGCTATCACCTGTCACGCCGGCTGTGACGACTGCTGCCGGGTGGAGCGGTCGGCGCTGCCGATCGAAGCGGAAATCGTCCGCCGGGCGCTGGCCGACCTTCCTCTTCCGACGATCGAACGACTCCGGGCGATCCCCCTCTCGCCGGACCGGTGCGCCCTCCTGCTGGACGGTCTCTGTGCGGTCTACCGGGCCCGGCCGCTGATCTGCCGGACCCACGGGGCGCCGTTGCTGGTCGATACGGGGGAGGAGATGGGGGTGTCGATCTGCGAGCTGAACATGGCCGGTTTTTCGGACATGCCTGACTTCTTGGACGACGACCTTTTCGATACCGTGGCGGCCAATGGAGGGCTTTCCGCCCTCAACGACCGGTTCGTCGCCGCCTCGGGCTGTTCCCCGGATCGGGCGCCGCTGGGGCGCCTTTTGCGGGATTAATCCGCCACTCGTTGCTTATCAGCCGGATAGGCGCCATTTCCTTCCTTGACACATCGTCCGGGGCTTGCGTATACTACGGCCCTTTTCATCTGACGGAAGGTGTGACATGACGAACAGCCGAAAAGGGGCGGCCCGGTGCCGCCATTGCGGTGGCGCTCTGATCGAGCGGTTCGGCGAAGGTTCGTGCGTGATGTGCGGACGGGCGGCGGAGCATATGTGCGATTTGTGCCAGTTCGTGGAGCCGCCGAAACCGGAACCGAAAAAACGGGCGGCTGGCGTCGTGGCGTCGACGACGCGAAAAGGCGCCAAGAAGAAGGCGTCGGTCTGACGCTCTTCGTCCTTTGAAAAAACCGTGGCGCCTTGCGGGGGGCCACGGTATACTTTCCCCTTCCTGCGCGGGCGGTTAACTCAGCGGGAGAGTGCCTCCTTCACACGGAGGAAGCCACAGGTTCAATCCCTGTACCGCCCACCAGCGACTACGCGTCGCGGCGATCTTCCCCCCTCCCACGATAATCTCCGGCGTCTCCGCCGCCTTGTCCTCGACAGGTTAAGGGGGCCTGCCATCTGCCCGCCGGCGACAACGCGTCGCGGCGATCTTCTCCGCATATCGAAAAATATCCGCCCCTCGTCGCATCCCCAGTAGTTCTCCGAAAGTACTGCGCGCCTCGCCACACCCTGTCAGGCGACCCCTTTCCCTTCCTCATTGAACGTTTTGACTTCCCCGAGAGCGGCGCTTCGTCGGTTTCTCCACCCTTCGCAGCGGGCAAATTGTTTTAACACGCTGACATAACGTCGGTTGACGCTTGGCGGGTCTTTTGCACAACGCTTCCTCTCAAACAGCGCCCCGTCTGCGGGCGATTCTCAGAAAACCGTTCCCCCGAAGGGGATCGTGCGGAGGTTAACGGGGATGAGTCAGGAGTCGGCGGAAAAGACGCTCCATTCCCGCTCTCCAGCGGGGCCGGAGAAGGACGAAGACTCCCCTCCGCTCGATCGCGCGGAGCGGCGTGAACTGGAAGAACGGTTTCAGGCCATCATCTCGTCGGCCAACGACGCCATCATCATGCTGGCCGGGGACGGGCGGGTGACGGTCTGGAACCGGGCGGCGGAGCGGATGTTCGGCTATTCCGAAGCCGAGATGCTGGGCGCCACGCTGTGCGAACACATCATTCCGGAGCAGTACCGTCATCGCCACAAAGAGGGGATGCGCCGGTTCGGCGAAACGGGCCGGACGACGAACGCCGGACGGACGCTGGAGCTGACCGCTTTGCGCAAGGGGGGAGGCGAGTTCCACATCGAGCTCTCCTTCGCTTCTCCCATCCACCATCAGGACCAGTGGCACGCCGTGGCCTTCATCCGGGACATCACGGAACGCAAGGTGATCGAGGAAGCGCTCCAGCAGACGCTGGCGGAGCGGCAGGCGATCCTGGAAAGCGCCGGGGTGGGGATCTCCCTGACCAAGCGGGACACGGTGATCTGGTGGAACCGGGCGTTCGCCGAGATGCTCGACCTCTCCCCGGCGCGGACCGATCCGCTCCCCCTCGAATCGGTCTTCACCTCCCCTGCGGCGTTCGACCTGGGGCGCAAGGAGGTCTACGAGAGGATGGCGCGGGGAGAGGCGGTGACGGTCGAAGGGCCGATCCGCCGCAAAGGGGGAGGGCAGGCGTGGATCCGCCGGGTCCTCAAGGCGGTCGACCCGCACGACATGGGGCGGGGCTACATCACCATCGGCGAGGATTTCACCGAGCGCAAGGAGATGGAGGTCGACCTGCGGGTGGCCAAGGAGCGGGCCGAGGAGGCGACGCAATTGAAGGACCGTTTCGTCTCGCTGGTGGCCCACGACCTCAAGGCGCCGTTCAACGCGATCCTGGGCTTCATGAAGGTGATCGTCTGCGACGACCGGGATCCGCTGACCGGAGCGCAAAAGGATCTCATGAACCGGGCCATACGTAGCGGCGAAAACCTGGTCCGCATGATCGACACTCTCCTCGACCTGGGGCGTCTGCAGACGGGGCAGCTCCATTTGGAGCCGTCGTTCGTCAACGGGGCGACGCTGGCGGCCCACGCGGTGTCGGGGCTCGACTATCTGGCGCGGGAGAAGGGGATCGTCCTGGTCAACAAGGTTCCCCCCACCCTGCGGCTGCACGCCGACTTCAACCTGCTCACGCAGGTGATCGTCAACCTGGTGGCCAACGCCATCAAGTTCTGCCGCGAGGGGGACGTCATCACCCTGTTCGCCCCGCCGGGGGAACGCGGCGTCATCGGCGTGCGGGACACCGGCGTCGGCATTGACCCGGCGATCCTCTGCGACCTCTTCCGGCACGACGTCAAAACGTCACGCACCGGCACGGCCGGTGAGGGGGGGACCGGGCTCGGCCTCCCCTTCTGCCACGACATCATGAAGGCCCACGGGGGGGAGCTGACCGTCGAAAACGCCATCGGGGAGGGGGCGGTCTTTTTCGTCCGGCTTCCGCCGACGCGCCCCCGGGCGCTGCTGGTGGACGACGGCGAGATCGACCGGCTCCTCTGCCGGACGCTGCTCGAACCGCTGGACCTCGAAATCCACGAGGCGGCCGACGGCGAGGAGGGGGTCCGGATGGCCCACGAGATCTTCCCCCATCTGATCGTCTCCGACGTGGAGATGCCCCGGATGAACGGCTTTGAGCTTCTCGAACGGCTGACGCTCGATCCGGCCACCGCCGCGATCCCGGTGATCGTCGTCACCTCCCGCCGCGACGCCGCCACCCGGGCGAAAGCGTTCCAGTGCGGCGCCCGCGACTTCGTCCCCAAACCGCTCGACCGCGGCGATTTCCTCGACCGCGTCCGCCGCTTCGTGGGGTGAGGTCGCCCCCGCCTGCGCTATCATGGGGGAATGATCCTCTTTCCCGACCAGGCCGGCGTGCCGCAGACCGTCCCCCTCTTCCCCCTGGGAGAGGTGGTCTTCTTCCCCTTCACCGATCTCCAACTGCACGTCTTCGAGCCCCGTTACCGGGCGATGGTGAAGGCGGCCAACGAGGGGGAGGGGCATATCGCCATGGCGATCTTCCTCCCCGGCTGGGAGCCTGATTATGCAAACGCCCCGGCCATCCGTTCCGTCGTCACCGTGGGGCGGCTGGCGAAGGTCCGCCCGGAGCCGGACGGCCGTTTCTACATCACCTTGACCGGGGTGACGAAAGCGCGCGTGGTGGAGGAGATCACCGACCCGGCCCCTTACCGCCGCGCCCGGATCGAACCGCTTCCCGACGGGCCGCTCGACGCCCAACGGGAGGAGGCCATCGCCGTAGCCCGCGAGGTGACGCAGATCGTCCGGAAAGTGGCGACGCCCGCCACGCTGGCCCGGTTGCGCCCGCCGGAGGAGGATGAACCGACCGACCGGGCGTTGATCGCTTTTTCCTACCGGATGGCCCACGAGCTGAAGGTCGATACCGACGGGCGGATCGCCCTGCTGGAGACGGTCTCCTGTCTCGACCGGCTCGCCCGCGCCCGGACGATCCTTTCCGCCGTGGAGGCGATCATGGACGCCGCCCCCCGTGGGACCGGCCCGTTCCACGGCTTCTCGCTGAACTGAAGAGAAGAGTCCCCCATTTGGTATGGTGGAGCGACGATGGGAGCGGCATTCGTGAAAAGGGTGGAGTCCTTCTCCTAGGTAAACGGGGTAAGAAGCAGGCCGTACGCCTCCTCCGGGTCGAGCGGCGGGTCCCCCTCTTCGAAGCGAACCAGTCCATAGCCCGACGCTTTCGCCTCCTCCATCAGCCGCATCCGGGCCCAGTCCGGAACCGCACCGGCGTCGCCGAGGAAATGGATCATCACCTTCGCCGGGCGCAGCTCTGCCCGCATCGCCGGGTGGGCCATCACCTCCCGCCAGTCGACCCGCCCCAGTTCGATCCGCTCCCCCGTCCGCGACGACCATGCCCGGACCGAGCCGTCCGCCAGGTCGATGAGGGTATAGACCAGTTCCATCGTTTTCCCTTCCGTTCTTGCTACAATCATACCGGTAACAGGACACGGGAGCCAATGGCCGCAGCGGTGTCGAAAAAGCAGAAGGGGCTCGAACTGGTCGTCGGCGCCAAAGCCTTGCGCGCCCCCGACCTGGCCGGGCTGGGTGTGTCCCGTCCCGCCCCCACCGATGAAGAGCGGGCCGCGGCTCTCGAAAACCTGCTGACCAACGTCCTGACCGGCGGGCTGACCGCCCCCGTCTGCGCCGCCGCCCGCGCCGACCGCGAGATATTGCGGCGCCTTTTCGACCGGCTGGAGCGGGAGGCCGCCTACTGGGTGCGCCTGCGCTACGTTCCCGCCGCCGCCCTGGCCGACGACTACACCCTCTCCTACCTGCTCAAGGCCCTCGGGCGCGACGAGATCAGCATCGTCACCATCAACCAGATACTGGGCTACTTCGACGGCCTGACCAAGCGGCTGGTCTTCCCCGACGAGAAGACCGGGCTGATCTCCAAGAAAGAGGGGAAGAAATGACCGACGACGATCTGCTGGCGGAGGCGAAAAAGGCCATGACCGGCGCCTATGCCCCCTACAGCCGGTTCCGGGTAGGGGCGGCGCTGGTCACGCGGGACGGCCAGCTCTTCACCGGGGCCAACGTGGAGAACGCAAGCTACGGTCTGACCCTCTGCGCCGAGCGGGTGGCGGTGGTCAAAGGGGTCACCGCCGGGGCGGTCGGGTTCGACCGGATCGCCGTGGTCTCGTCGTCGGGTGAAGAGACCTTCCCCTGCGGCGCCTGCCGTCAGGTTCTCCACGAGTTCGGAACGAAAGCCGTCATCGTGGCCGCCGACGAGGGGCGCCCCGTCACCCACCTGATGACGGCGCTCTTGCCGCACGCATTTGGCCCCGACTCTCTGTAATCCCCTGATTGACGAGAAGCCAAAAGCGAACGCCCACTTCTTTCGCTTGCACGCAGGATTGCGAAGCGGAATTTGCGGATGCGCGAATAAGTGGAAGTTTGCTGCGGGAAGCAAATACGCAAGTGCAGACAAATCAGATGAAATGGCAAAAGCAGATTTTGGCGCCTTGCTTGCTTTGTAATAGGGTACCCCTATAACCGGGAGCCCCCCTAACTCCCGGTTCGGCCTCATCCCCTATCCCCGGGATGAGGCCTTTCTTTTTGACCGGGAACGCTATTTCGCCCGCTCCACCGCGCACCGGTTCCTTCCCAGCTCCAGCAGGTCGGCCCCCGCCTCGTCGGGAGTCTCAAGCCCCAGATTCGCCTGACGCATTTTCTGATAGCTCGCAGGCTCCGGCGGCAGGTGGGCGAGAATCTCCCGTTCGAAAGCGGCCCGGTCGGATATGGTCAGCAGATGGTTCTTTTTGCGCAACGCCCCCAACGTCCCCTTCACCTGCCACCGGTCGTCAAGCTCCCCCTTTCCGGACGAATGGGCCGGGAGGATCAGCAGGTCGTCCCCGAACCGGCCGAGCCCCCGGATGGTGTTCCATAGATCCCCCACCCATTCCGCCGCCCGTCCCCCCAGGTCGGGTCGCCCCATGCTGGAGAGGAAGAGGGTGT
>JADGCD010000113.1 GCA_015229165.1 Nitrospinota bacterium
GGAGAAAGTGGGCCACCGCCACCCCCCACCGCATCGCGCCGATCTCTTTCTTGGCGGCGGCGTCGAAATATTCCTTGGTGTTGTAGTGGGCGTAGGAGCAACCGGTGTCGGTCAGCATGATTTCGTCGCTGCGGAACCCGGTGGCGGTCCGAAGGCTCGTGGAGCGCCAGGCGGTGTCGTTGAACCGGAAGGTCAGCGCCTTGACCGCAAAGGCGACCGCCGTGAAGCCGATGGCCGCCCGCACGGTCGTCAGAATCACCGCCGACGGGGCCCCAACGATCTGGAACGTCGCGCCCAGCGCCACGGCGCCGGTCGCCAGCCCCAGCAGGACGAAGTTGAGCGGGGTGTAAGGGGTGGCCCATTCGCGGATCGACTTCACCACGGCGTAGATCATCCCCTGCGCCACCGAGAGCGCGATCCCGGACGCCACCCCGGTGACGCCGACGACGGTCCGCACCACGCCGGTGACGCCGATGAGGGTAAGCCCGCCATACATCACCACCGCGCCCAGGAAGACGGGGAGAAGAAGCGCCTCCCGCGAGAGCCACGAGAACCGCCACTGGGCGAAGGCCTTGGCGGCCCGCTGCTTGTTGTGGAGGTGGAGGAACGAGGCGCCCGCGCCCGCGCCGCCGAAAGCGGCCGCCAGCGCACACGCCGCAGCCACCTGCCACGGGTTCACCCCCCGGTCGGCCAGGGGGGAGACGAGGTCAAAACCGACGAGGAAAAAGAAGATCCCCTGCCCCACCCCCGCAAGTACGGTCAGGATGATGATCGACCATTCGGGACGCATGTTTCTTTCTCCTCAACCGGAAGTGGACGAGTGGTCTTCGTACCCGATGGTCGGTTTCCCGTCGGCGGGGCGGGCCGTGGCCATGGCCCCCCGCAGGACGGTGATCCGGTCGGACTGGATGTCGTAGGTGGAGCGCCGGTGGGGGAGATAATGGTTGGCCGGGTTGGCGCCCGACTCGGGCATCATCTGGTACCCCTGCTTTTCGAGAATCGCCCTCCCGGCTTCGCTGGCCGGGTCGTTGACGTCGCCGAAGATGCGCGCCCCCGTCGGGCAGGCGATGACGCAGGCCGGTTTTCGCATCTCCTCCGGCAGGCTCTCGTCGTAGATCCGGTCGACGCAGAGGGTGCATTTCTTCATGACCCCCTCGTGGAAGTCGAACTCCCGGCAGCCGTAGGGGCAGGCCCACGAGCAATATTTGCAGCCGATGCACTCGTCGTAATCGACCAGCACGATGCCGTCTTCGGCCCGTTTGTGCGACGCGCCGGTGGGGCAGACGCCGACGCAGGGGGCGTCAACGCAGTGCATGCACGACTTGGGGAGGTGGACCACATCGACGCCGGGGAAGACGCCGACCTCGTAGGTCTGCACCCGGTTGAACCAGACCCCGTCCGGCTCCTTGCCGTAGGGCGACTCCTCCGTGAGGGGGCCGAACTGGCCGGAGGTGTTCCACGATTTGCAGTTGACGGCGCAGGCGTGGCAACCGACGCACTTGTTCAGGTCGATGACCAGGGCGAGCTGGCAGGACATGGTCAGTTCCCCCCTTTCGTCTTGGAGGTGTAGCGCAACAGCGTGGCCGCCGGGGGGATGTGGGCCGGTCGCTTGAGCGGTTCGAACTGGGGCCAATGCCCCTCCTCGTCGGCTTTCCAGATGCGAACGCGCAGGTCGTACCACCCGGCCTGCCCGGTGATCGGGTCGGAGTTGCTGATACGCTCCTTCGGCGCTTCGGGGTTGTCGATCTCTTCGCTGATGACATGGTTGAGCAGGAACCCCTTTTTCGCTTCGTCGGCGTCTTTCGAGAGGTTCCAGGCGCCTGCCATCTTGCCGATGCCGTTCCAGGTCCAGACGGTGTCGGGCTGGACGGCGTGGGTCAGCTTCATCTGAACCCGGATTTTGCGCCCGTGGGTCGACTCCACCCAGACCCAGTCCATGTTCGCCAGCCCCAGTTTGTTGGCCAGGATCGGGTTCATGTAGAGGAAGTTCTGCCCGATGATCTGCCGAAGCCAGGCGTTCTGCGAGTCCCATGCGTGGTACATCGGCATGGGGCGCTGGGTGATGGCGTGAATCGGATATTTGGTCCGGTCGGTCATGGCGTCCTCCAGCGGCGGATACCAGGTCGGCAACGGATCGAAATACTTCAGCAACCGGGCCTTTTGCGCGTCGGTGGCCGGTTGTTTCCCTTTGCGCTGTCCCTTGGCGGCCAGCCGGAACCGCTGGAGCTGCTCCGAGTAGATCTTCATGATGATCGGCTCGTTGTACTTGATCAGCTTGTGATCCATCGCCCAGTTGAGATACCCCTGGTTGAGGTTCCTCATCCACTGGTGGCTCTCTTCCAGCTCCAGCCGGTAGAAACAACCGTTCTCGATGTACTTCTCCCACTGGTTCGGGTTGGGATAGCCGACGATTTCGTCCTCGCCGTCGGCGCCGCGCCAGCCGGAGAGAAAGCCGATCGACTTGTCGGGCAGCGGCGAGAAGTTGATGATGAAATCCTTGTAGTCCTTGAACAGCGGCGTGCCGTGGTCGTCGCAGAATCCTTGCAGCCCCAGACGGTTGGCCAGCTTGATGAGGGTCTCCTGGAACGGCTCGCACCCTTCCGGTTTCGGCAAGATCGGCTGGCGGATCGAATCGACCACCGCGTCGAACTCGGAGATGGGGCGGTCGAGCAGCGAGATGACGTCGTACCGCTCCAGATAGGTGGTGTCGGGAAGGACGAGGTCGGAGTAGGCCACCTGCTCGGAGAAAAAGGCGTCGCTGGTGACGAGGAAGGGGATCCGGTAGGTTCCGTCCGGCTTCTTGGCGGTCAGCATCTCCAACACGCCGCTGGTGTTCATGGTGGAGTTCCACGCCATGTTGGCCATGAAGATGATCAGCGTGTCGATCTCGTACGGGTCGCCCTTGTAGGCGTTGGTGATGACGTTTTGCAGCATCCCGTGGGCGGTAAGGGGGAACTCCCACGAATAGGCCTTGTCGATGCGGACCGGGCTGCCGTCGGCGTTGACCAGCAGGTTGTCGGGGCTGGTGGGGAAGCCCAGCTCCGGGTTGGGAAGCGGGGTGTTCGGCCTGATCAGCGCCGGGTCGTCGATCGGCTTGGGGCAGGGGGGGATGGGGCGGGGATACGGCGGTTTGTGCCGGAAGCCGCCGGGACGGTCGATGATGCCAAGACACATCATCAGGGTCGACAGGGCGCGCGCGGTCTGGAAGCCGTTGCTGTGGGCGGCGATCCCCCGCATGGCATGGACCGACACCGGCGCGCCGGAGATGCTCGTGTGGTGGACGCCGTAGACGTCGGTCCACTCGATGGGGAGCGTCACCTTCTCGTCCCGGGCGATGATCCCCATCTCCAGCGCGATCCGCTCGATCTGCGCCGCCGGCAGGGTGGTGATCTGCGAGACCTTCTCGGGGGAGTAGTCGGCCAGCGCAAGCTCCGCCAGCAGTTGGAAGGCCGGTTTTACCCGCTTCCCGTCCGGGGCGGTGAAGGTCCCCGTAAGCGCCGGTTTGACCCCTTTGGTCCCGAACCTGGCCGGGCGACCGCTGTTCTCGTCCCAGACGTAGTTGACCTGCCGGTCGTTGTCGGTGAAGGCGCCCTCCTGCCAGAAGAGCCCCTCGTCCTCCCCCCCTTCGTCCATGACGACGAGCTGGGCGGCGTTGGTGGCGGTGGCGAGGAACTCCCGGTCGTAGAGACCGTTTTTGATGAGGACGTGGATCATGCCGAGGATCAGGGCGCCGTCGGTTCCGGGGCGGACCGGCATCCATTCGTCGGCGGTGGCGCCGTAGCCCGACTGGACCGGGTTGACGACGACCAGCTTCCCCCCCCGCTCCTTCAGCTTGCCGATGCCGATCTTGAAGGGGTTTGAGTCATGATCCTCCGCGACACCGAGCATCAGGAGATATTTCGTCCGGTCCCAGTCGGGGCCGCCGAACTCCCAGCCGGTGCCGCCGATGGAGTAGATCATGCCGGTGGCCATGTTGACCGAGCAGAACCCGCCGTGGGCGGCGAAGTTGGGGGTCCCGAACTGCTTTGCCCAGGTGGCGGTCAGCGCCTGCATCTGGTCGCGGCCGGTGAAGAAAGCCAGCTTCTTCGGGTCGGTCTCCCGGATTTTCTTGAGCCGCGCCCCGAGAAGGTCGTAGACCCGCTCCCAGCTTATCTCCTCCCACTCCCCGGCGCCCCGTTCGGTCCCTTCCTTGCGCAAGAGCGGGCGGGTGATCCGGGCGGGGCTGATCTGCTTCATGAGCCCGGCGGAGCCTTTGGCGCAAAGCACCCCCTGGTTGACCGGGTGGTCCGGGTTCCCCTGGATGTAGCGGATCTTGTCGTTTTCCAGGTGAACCATGATGCCGCAACGGCAGGCGCACATGTAGCAGGTGGAGAACTTGATGTCCTCCCCTTCTTTCAGTTTGTGGCCGTGGACTTCCTTGACATACTCGGACATGGCGCCCTCTTTCGTTGTCGGTCGGCTCGGCGCGGGGACGGACGGCCCGCCACTGCGCTCTTCGCTCCCGTCGAGTGTGGCAGGAATCCCCCCCCATAATCCAATCGGAAATGGGAATAACCGTATCCACTATGATGTATGCGGACGGTAAAGGGATTCATCGGCCCCCCGATGGCCTATACTGTCGGGAGGGAGGATGACAACGATGAGCCATGTGCCCGGCGCCGGGCCGGTGGGACAGAAGATACTGACGCTCTGGCGGCAGCGGTACCCCGCCCGTCTGGCGGAGTTGGACGCCGCCGGGACGCTGGCCCCCCGGTTGCTGGCGGCGCAGGCGGAAGCCGCCCGCCAGTTCGACGCCGTGAAGGCCCGGATGGAGAAGGAAAACCCCCTCCACCCCCACCCGACCATGCTCGACCGGATCGACTATTACAAGCTGATCGAAGCCGATGCGTGGGACGAGGTGGCCCGCACGGTTCCGGCGCCATGATCTGTTCAACACCCTGACGGGAGAGCCACGATGAATCCAGACAAGACCGGCGATGACCTGCCCCAACGTCTCTTCACCCTGACGCTGATCTGGGCCTCCCTGACCATCAGTGTGGGATTCTACGCGCTGGTTCTCTATTTGCTCGACGGCAACGGGGCGCTCCCCATGGCCGCGCTGGACGGGGAGTCGACCACGTCGGTGACGCTGGCCCTGCTGGTGACGGCGGCGATCGGAGGATCGTCGGTCTTCACCCTGCCGGGGCTCCTGATGAAACCGGAGACGCTGCGGGCGCGGTTCCGGGCCAAGGGGATCGATCCGGCCTCCCTCGACCGGGATCGTCTGGCGACGGCGCTCTTCCCCCAATATCAGGCCATCGGCATCGTCCGGTGGGCCATGGGGGAGAGCGTGGGGCTCATGGGACTGGTGGCGGCCCTGCTGACCGGCCTTGGACCGCTCCCTTACGGACTGCTGGGCGCCTCGGCGGCGCTCTTGGTCGTCACCCGCCCCTCGCGGGCGGGGCTGGACGCGCTGGTGACGGCGGTCCGGGGGATCTGAGCGCCTGCGCGGGGGCGGGCGTGATGTAAAGATAATTGACCACTTGCTTTAACTATTATTCGACAGGTTCAGCAATTTTTGTTTTTTCAACGCCGCCCCTTCGCTCCTTTATCAAAGCCACTATTTCGCTCATAGGGGAAACATGGTCATTTTTTACATCAAACAGCCTTACCGGATTTTCACCTAAATGCGCGATTGCCACCTCAAGTAACTCTTGTTTTAGGGTCTCATCAACGGCCTCGGCCTGTTTTCTATATCCTTCATAAGCCATTGCTGACGTGTACTTGTATGCATAATCCTCTCTAATACGAGAGTGGTAGCCAAGTTTTTTGGAAAAACTCCATGCGATCCACACGAGTGGGGCAACTATTGGCAGACGACTAAATAGTTCGGGATAATTTACTTCTCCTTTCGATAATCCGGATTCCCACAGAAGGCCCGCAGAGACTAAAGCAGTCACGATGAGAGAACCTGTTAAGCCCCATTCAGATGTTCTCACGGCCTTATCAAGCTCCTCCTTCCGCTCTTTGAAAGAGCTGGCCATACTGGCCCGATTGGATTCGCCAATAAGAGCCCGTACTTCCTCTTGCTGGTTTTTAATTACATCTTGAATAGAAAAAAGGCTTTCTGCGATTTTCCTCGATTGAATATCACGGCTTTCGATGCCAGTCGAAAGGGTTGCAAAATCATCCTCATGCTTCAAGTATTTCGCTTCAAGTGCTTCAATTGATTCCCTTTTTTTCTCAAGTTCTGCTGCGTATTGCTCTACCCTCTCATAGTCATCTTCAATACTCCTGGCATTGCTTTGAGACAGTTCCGCCAATTCGTTACATTTTTCATTGGCTTTTTGCGTGCTTTTTTCATCTGTCAAAATGGCCGCAAGTGCGCTTTCGACCTCACTTTGCGTTTTGGTAAGTTCAGAAAGCGTTGCAGAATATTTCTCCTTTATGTCGCCCAGAACTCTTAAATCACTTTTTAGTTGCGCAATTTCATCTTCACTACGAATGGCCTCATCGACCACAAGCAAATAGGTCCTTCTGATGGCATACTGAATTGCCTCAATATCGTTTAAGAACTTATCAAATTGAGCTACTTTATCCTTGGTGTCAATATCCTTATTTAGATACGAATGAGCTGAATCCTTGTATTTTGCCAGTTTTCTCTTGAGCAAAACTACCTCAAAAGTCTCTTTCCTTTCCTCCAATTCTTCAAGCATGTTGTAGCTTTGTGAAAGGGATCCAAGAATCCCAGATCTAGAAATCCCCTCATATCCAAAAATATCATTTTCATCAGGAAGCTTCTCTTCCACAGACTTGCGCAACCATGACAGAGAAGTTCTTAATCCTTTCATAAACTTCCTCCAGATTGACTATTAAACATAACAAAGTATGGCACACTTTACACCGCATTCGCGCGGAGAGCATCAATATTCGGCCATTCCCAATCTCTGTTTCTGAGAATGACGCAAAACGCCCGCCCCTTTTCGGGCGCGGGCGTTTTTGCGCCTTGGCGATCACACCGCCAGATCGTTGTCGGCGGGGGGCTGTTCCTCCCGCTGGGGGACGAAGAGGGCGATGCCGAAGGTCAACGGGCCGACGCGCCCCACGAACATGAGGGCGATGATGATCAGCTTCCCCAGCGGGGTGAGGGCGCCGGTGATCCCCATGCTCAACCCGACGGTCCCCAGCGCCGAGGCGGTCTCGAAAACGTTCTGGATGAACGTGGCCCGCTCGG
>JADGCD010000114.1 GCA_015229165.1 Nitrospinota bacterium
GGTGAGAACACCGACCTGCGAGGTGGACAGGGCGCCGGTCTCGGTGGCGGTCAGCCCCCCGATCTGGGTGGTGGTCAACGCCACGACGTTGGTGGTGGTGACCGCGCCCAGTTGTGTGGTGGTCAGCGCCTCCACCTGGATCGTCGTCACCCCGCGCAACTGGGTGGTGGTCAAGATCCCCACCTCGGTGGTGGTCACGCCCCCGATCTGCGTGGTGGTGAAAACGTTGACCTGAGAACTGGTGAGCACGCCAAATTGCGAGGTGGTCAACGCCCCCACCTCCGTGGTGGTCAATCCCCCGATCTGGGTGGTGGTCAACGCGGCGATATTGGTGGTGGTGACCGCACCCAATTGCGTCGTGGCAAGAAAACCCACCTCGGTGGTGGTCAGACCCCCGATCTGAGTGGTGACGAGCACATTGACCTGCGACGTGGTGAGAACACCTAACTGCGAGGTGGCCAGCGTCCCGGCACCCGTCGAGGTCAACCCGCCAATCTGGGTGGTGGTCAATGCCGCCACGTTGGTGGTGGTCACCACTCCCAACTGGGTGGTGGAAAGCGTGGCGACCTGCGTTGTCGTCACCCCGCTCAACTGGGTGGTGGTGAGTATCGATGCCTCGGTGGTGGTAAGCCCCCCCACCTGGCCGACGGTCAGCACGTTGACCTGAGAACTGGAAAGAACTCCGAACTGCGAGGTGGACAACGTCCCAACCCCGGTGGTGGTGAGACCCCCCATCTGCGTGGTGGTCAGCGCCGCCACGTTGGTGGTGGTCACCGCCCCCAACTGCGTGGTGGCAAGCACCGCCACCTGCGTCGTCCTCACCCCACTCAACTGCGTGGTGGTGAGGATTTCAATCTCCGTCGTGGTGAGTCCCCCAATCTGCGTGGTGGTAAATATATTGATTTGTGTGCTGGCGATCACATCGAACTGCGAGGTGGTCAGTGCGCCAACTTCCGTGGTGGTAAGCCCCCCGATCTGCGTGGTGGTCAGCGCCGCCACGTTGGTGGTGGTCACCACCTCCAACTGCGTGGTGGCCAGCGCGGATACCTGCGTCGAAGTCACCCCGCGCAACTGGGTGGTGGTGAGTATCGACGCCTCAGTGGTGGTGAGTCCCACCACCTGGCCGACGGTCAGTACGTTGATCTGAGAACTGGAGAGAATACCGAACTGCGAGGTGGTCAGCGCGCCGACTTCCGTGGTGGTCAGGCCCCCCATCTGCGTGGTGGTCAGCGCCACCACATTGGTGGTGGTCACCGCCCCCAACTGCGTGGTGGCCAGCACGGCCACCTGCGTCGTGGTCACCCCACGCAACTGCGTGGTGGACAAACAGGCCACTTCCGTGGTGGTCAGACCGCCTACCTGCGTGGTATCGAAAATGTTGATCTGCACGCTGGACAAAATTCCGAACTGCGTGGTGGCAAACGCTTCGATCAGGGTGGTGGTCAATCCGCCGACCTGGGTGGTGCTCAAGTAGGCTACCTGGGTGGTGTGTACGCCGGTCAACTGCGTTGTGGCCAGCGCCCCGATCTGTGTCGTGGTCAGAGCCTGGACCTGCGTCATCTTGAGCGACCCGATCTGAGTCGTGGCCAACACCCCCTCCTGGGTGGTGCTCAACGCCGCGATCTCCGTGCTGGTCAAACCGCCGATCTGCGTGGTGGTCAGCACCGTCACATGGGTCGTGGTCAGCGCGCCCACCTGCGTGGTGGTCAGCGCCCCCACCTGCGACGCTTTCAGCCCCAGCAACTGCGTCGTGCTCAGATAATCCACCTCCACCGTGGTCAGGGCGCTGGTCAGGGTCGTGTTGAGCGAACCCAACTGCGTGGTGGTCATTACCCCAAGCTGCGTCGTGGCCAGGCTCCCGATGCCGGTGGTCGTCAGGCCGCCCACCAGTGTCGAGGTCAGGGCGTTCACCTGGGTCGTGGTCAACGTCACCACATGCGTCGTTTCCAGGACCGCCATGTGGGTCGTCTTCAGACCGTTCAACTGGGTCGTGGTCAGAGATACCAGTTCCGTGGTGGTCAGGACGTTGGCGTGGGTCGTGAGCAGTGATCCCATCTGGGTCCAACTCAAGCCGCTCACCTGGGTGGTGCTCAGGGCCACGATCTCGGTGGTGGTCAGTCCGCCGATCATCGTGGCGGTAAAGGCGGCGATCTGCGTCGTGACGAAAATCCCCAATTGGGTCGTGGTGAGCGCCCCGACATCGGTCTGGTTCATCGCAGCGACCTGAGTCGTGCTCAGGACGCTCAGTTGCGTGGTGGTCATCGCGCCGATTTGCGTGGTGGTCAACGCCCCGATGTGTACCTGCTTGAGAGCGCCAACCTGCGTCGTGTTCAGCACCTCGACCTGCGTCACGCTCAGGCTCCCCTCCTGGGTGATGGTCAACACCCCCAAGTGGGTCGTGGTGATCGCACCTACCTGCGCGGTGGAGAGAACCTCAACCTCCGTGGTGGTCAGCCCGCCAATCACGGTGGTGGTCAGCCCGCCCACCTGACTGGTGGTGAGCGCCGACACCTGCGTGGTGCTCAGCACGCCGACCTGAGTCGCTTTCAGGCCGCTCAACTGGGAGGTGGTCAGGACCGTCACCTCCGTGGTGGTCAGCGTGTTGGTCTGGGTCGAATTCAACACACCGATCTGGGTGGAGGTCAACCCGCTCACCTGCGTCGTGCTCAACCAAACCAACCCGGTGGTGGTCAGACCGCCTACCTGAACGGCACTCAGGAATCCGATCTGGGTCGTGGAGAGAATCCCCTCCTGCGTCGTGGACAACGCCCCGACCTCCGTGCTGGTCAAACCGGTGATCTGGGTCGTCGTCAGCACGCCCAACTGGGTCGTGGCCAGCACGTCGATCTGGGTGGTGGTCAATCCGCCCACGTGGCTCGCTTTCAATCCGCTGATCTGCGTCGTGGACAGAACCGTCACCGAGGTCGTGGTCAGATCCTTTTCTTGCGTCGTGGTCAGCGTGCCGATTTGTGTCGTGGTCAGCACGCCCACCTGGGAAGTGGAGAGAATCGCCACCTCCGTGGTGGTCAGGCCGGTCACCCCGGTCACCGTCAGACTGCCCATCTGGGTGGTGGTCAGGGCTTCGGTCAGCGTGGTTCCCAGCGCCGCCACCTGCGCCGATTTGATCCCGCTCAACTGCCCGGTCGTCAGCGCAACCACCTCCGTGGTGGTCAGAATGGCGATCTGGCTCGTGGTCAACACCCCCAACTGCGCGGAGGTCAAGCCGCTCAACTGGGTCGTGGTCAGGTTGACCACCTCCGTGGTGGTGATGCCCCAGAGCTGCGGCGTGCTCAACGTGACGATCTGGGTGGTGGTCAACGCGGCGGCCTGGGTCGTGGAGAGCGCCCCCATCTCCGTGCTGGTCAGGCCGGCGACCTGGCTGGTGGTCAGCGTCCCGATGTGCGTGCTGGTCAGACTGTTCAGTTGCGTCGTGGTGATCGCCGCCAATTGGGTCGATTTTACCCCGGAAAGCTGCGTGGTGGTCAGCACGGCGAGATCCGACGTCACCAGCGCCTTGACCTGGAGCGTGGACAACGTCCCCAATTGCGTGGTGCTCGTCACGCCGAATTGAGAGGTGCTCAGGATCTCGATGCCGCTCGTCGTCAATCCCGACACCACGGTCGTGGTGAGACCCGCCACCTGGGTCGTGGCCAGCGCCGCCACCAGCGTGGTGGAGAGCGCGGCGGACTGGGTCGATTTCACCCCGGAAAGCTGCGAGGTGGAGAGCACCTGCACCTCGGTAGTGGTCAGCGCCCCTGCCTGCGTCGTGCTCAGATAGCCGATTTGCGTCGAGGTCAGTCCCTCAACCTGGGTGGTGCTCAGATTGGCCACCTCCGTGGTGGTCATGCCGCCCACCTGCGCCGCAGTCAGGGGCGCCAACTGCGTCGTGGAGAACACGAGAACCTGGGTCGTGGTCAACGCCCCCATCTCCGTGCTGGTCAGGCCGGTGATCTGGGTGGTGGTCAAGATCCCCAGATGCGTGGTGGTCAGCACCCCCAACTGCGTGGTGGTCAGCCCGCCCACCTGGGTCACCTTCACCCCGGAAATCTGCGTGGTGGTCAGAACCGCCAGCACGGTCGTGGTCAGACTGCGCTCCTGCACGGTGGAGAGGGTCCCCACATGGGTCGTGGTCAGCATCCCCACTTGCGTGGTGTTCAAAATGTCGATGCTGGTGGTGGTCAGCCCGGAAACCGCAGTGGTGGTGAAACCCCCTACCTGCGTCGTGACGAGGGCGGCGATCTGCGTGGTGACCAGCGCCGCCACCTGGGTGGCGCGTATCCCGATTAACTGCGTGGTGGAGAGGGTTTGCACCTCCGTGGTGGTCAGAGCGGCCACCTGGGAGGAGTTCAACGATCCCACCTGGGTCGAACTTATGCCTCCCACCTGGGTCGTGGTCAGCGCGACGACCTCCGTGGTGGTCAGTCCGCTCACCTGGGTCGCGGTCAAATAAACCACCTGCGAGGTGTTCAGAACGACCACCTGCGTGGTGGTCAGCGCCCCCATCTCCGTGCTGGTCAGACCGGCGATCTGCGTGGTGGTCAGGACACTCAGGTGCGAGGTGGTCAGGGCGCCCACCTGCGTGGTGGTCAGCGCGCCGACCTGGGTCGATTTCACCCCGGCGATCTGCGAGGTGGTCAAAAACGCCAGCCCGGTGGTGGTGAAGCCCTTCTCCTGCGTCGTGGAGAACGTCCCCAGATGGGTCGTGGTCAGCATCCCCACTTGCGTGGTGTTCAATATCGCGATACCGGTGGTGGTCAGCCCGGAAACCGCCGTGGTGGTCAGACCCCCCACCTGCGTGGTGACCAGGGCGGCCACCTGCGTGGTGACCATCGCCCCCATCTGGGTGGCGCGCACCCCGCGCAACTGCGTGGTGGAGAGGGTTCGCACCTCCGAGGTGGTCAGAGCGGCCACCTGGGAGACGTTCCACCACCCCACCTGGGTCGAACTCATGCCTCCCACCTGGGTCGTGGTCAGGCTGGCCACCTCCGTGGTGGTCAGGCCGCTCACCTGGACCGCGCTCAAATAGGCCACCTGCGACGTGGAGAAAATGACCATCTGCGTGGTGGTCAGCCCCCCCGTCTCCGTGCTGGTCAGACCGGCGATCTGCGAGGTGGTCAGGACGCTCAGGTGCGAGGTGGTCAGGGCGACCAACTGCGTGGTGGTCAGCGCGCCGACCTGGGTCGCTTTTACCCCGGAGATCTGCGTGGTGGTCAAAAAAGCCAGCCCGGTGGTGGTCAGCCCTTTCTCCTGCGTCGTGGAGAAGGTCCCCAAATGGGTCGTGGTCAGTGAGCCGACCTGGGTGGTGGTCAGGTAGGTGATCGCCGTGGTGGTCAGGCCGGAGACCACCGTCGTGGTCAGCCCACCCACCTGGCGCGTGGAAAGAATCGCGATCTGGGTGGTATTCACCACCGCCATCTGCGTGGATTTCAAACCGCTCAACTGGGTGGTGGTCAGAACCGCCAGTTCCGTGGTGGTCAGGTTCGCGGTCTGGGTGGTGTTCAGCATGCCCAGTTGGGACGATCTCAAGCCCCCTGTCTGGGTGGTGCTCAGGGCCACCAGTTCCGTGGTGGTCAGGCCCCCGATCTGGACAGCGGTGAGGACCGCCAATTGCGAGGTGTCCAGGATGGAGATCTGGGTGGTGGTCAGGGATCCCACCTCCGTGCTGGTCAGGCCGCCGATCTGGGTGGTGGTCACGCCGTCGATCTGGGTGGTGGTCAGGGCCATCATCTGCGTGGTCGCCAGCGCGCCCAGGTGCGACGACTTCAACCCGCTCAACTGGGTGGTGGTCAGGGAAGTGATCGAAGTGGTCGTCAGGCTTTTGCCCTGCACCGTGCTCAGGCCGCTCAACTGCGTGGTGCTCAACACGGACGACTGCGAGGTGGAAAGAATCGCGATCTCCGAGGTGGTCAGCCCCCCGATCTGCGCCAGGCTCAGCCAGGCTACCTGCGCAGTGGTCAAACTCCCGGCCTGCGTCGTGGAAAGCACCCCGACGTGCGTGGCCTTCAGCCCCGCCAACTGGGTCGTGGCAAGGCTCACCAGTTCCGTGGTGGTCAGGATGGAGGATTGGGTCGTGGTCAAGACCCCCAGATGGGTCGAGGTCAGCCCATCCAGCTGTGTGGTGGTCAGATTGATCAGTTCGGTGGTGGTCAGCCCGCCCACCTGCGCCGCGCTCAGGGTCGCCAACTGCGACGTGTTCAGCACCGTGACCTGCGTCGTGGTCAACCTGCCCATCGCCGTGCTGGTCAGGCCGCCAATCTGCGTGGTGGTCAGGGAGCCGAGGTGCGTGGTGGTCAGAACGCCGATCTGGGTGGTGCTCAGACCCCCCACCTGGGTCGATTTCACACCCGTCAACTGCGTGGTGGTCAAGGCGTTGACCACCGTGACGGTCAACCCCTTCTCCTGAGTCGTGGAGAGGGTCCCCAACTGGGTCGTGGTCAGGGATCCGGCCTGAGTGGTGGTCAGAATGGCGATGCCGGTGGTGGTCAGTCCGGAGACCACCGTCGTGGTCAGGCCGCCCACCTGGGTGGTGCGCAACGCCGCCACCTGCGTGGTGCTCATGACCGACATCTGTGCGGCCCGCAGCCCGGCCAACTGCGAGGTGGTCAGGGAGGTCAGCTCCGTGGTGGTCAGGGCGCCGGTCTGGGTGGCGTTCAGCGTCCCCACCTGGGTCGTGGTCAAAGCTCCCGCCTGGGTCGTGGTCAGGCCGACCAACTCCGTGGTGGTCAGACCCGATACCTGGTTCGCGCTCAATGCAACGATCTTCGTGGTGGACAGAATGCCCACCTGGGTCGTGGACAACGCCCCCGTCTCGGTGCTGGTCAGCCCCGCGAACTGGGTGGTGGTCAGCGTATTGACATGGGTGGTGGTCAGGGCGCCGAGTTGCGTGGTGGTCAGGGCGCCGAACTGCGTCGCCTTCAGGGTGCTCGATTGGGTGGTGGTCAGGAAGGCGATCGCGGTGGTGGTCAGGCCCTTCATTTGGGTGGCGGTCAGCGCCCCGATCTGCGCCGTGGAGAGGCTGCCTGCCTGCGTGGTGCTCAGGATCGCCAGCGCGGTGGTGGTCAGACCCCCGGATTGCACCACGTTGAGATGGTTCAACTGGGTCGTGTTCAGACTGCCGATCCG
>JADGCD010000115.1 GCA_015229165.1 Nitrospinota bacterium
TCGGGGCCGAAGTCCTTGATCCACTGTTTCAGATGCCGGGTTCTCACGGCGCCGTGGCCGTCGATCAGGGTCATTTCGGTCCGCATGGTGGCGTTGTCGCCGTCGTCCCGGGCGTCGACCTTTTCCATGATGGCGCGCGCTTTCGGGTCGTCGGCGGCCAGAGCGGGGGCGGCCAGCGCCAGCGACAAGGCGAGAAGAACGGCGATACGCATTGAGGACTCCTTAATAAGGGTTCGACGGATGTTGGACAACGTTATCGAGGCGGGCGCTGGTAGGAGAAATCGGACGAGGATGCGGAGCGTACACGATAGTACGTGAGCAATCCGAGTCCGGTTTCGACACCGCAGCGCCAACGCAGATAGTTGTTCAAAATCCAGCTATACCTTACGACGTTTATTGGGGGTGGCGATGAGGGTCATCAGCGCCGGGGAGAGGAAGAAATCGGCTAGCAGGGCCACCACGATGGTCAGGCCCGTCAGCGACCCGAAGTAGAAGAGGTTGTTCAGCGAGGCGAAGCAGAGAACAAAGAACCCGAACGACAGGACCACCGAGGTGGTCAGCATCGCCCGGCCGGTGGTGTGCAACGTCTCCCCCACCGCCTGGGCCACGTCGTGGCTCCGGTCGTAGTAGCGGCGGAAGTTGTGCATGAAGTGGATGGTGTCGTCCACCGCCAGCCCGATGGCGATGGAGGCGAACATCATGGTGTACATGTCCATCGGAATGCCGAACCAGCCGATGACCCCAAGGGTCGTGATGATCGGGAAGATGTTCGGAATCATCGACGTCAGCCCGATCCGCACCCGGCCGATCAGGAGGATCATCATCACCGATATGATGACAAGCGCGATGACGTAGCTTTGGGCGGCGGAATAGATGGTGGCGTGAAGCGTCCGCCCCAGGAGCGGAACCATGCCGGTGACCGAGATCGACGCCTTCTCGCCGAAGACCTCGGTAAAGCGGGCGTTCACATGGTCGATGAAGGGGCGGTAAAGGATCGCGTCGGCCCACGGCATCTTCATGGTGAACCGGGCCATGGTGAACCGGCTGTCCACGAAATCGGTCAGGTCGTCGGAGCCGGAGTTCTCGAACAGGATGAACTCCTGCGCCGCCAGCGCCGGATCGGTCGGCACGGCGTAGAAGGCCGGGTCTCCCTCGTTGAGGGCCTTGTGGATTTCCTTGATGATGTCGGCCACGCTCATGGTCTTTCCGACGAAGAGCGCCCCTGCGGCGTAGGTTTCCATCTCCCGTTGCAGCCCTTCGAGCTTGGCGAGGAAGAGGGGGTCTTTGACCCCGTTTTCCACCGGCAGCGTCACCACCACCTCGGCGGAGACCGAGCCGTTCATCACCCCGTTCACCAGCTCCGTGTCATGCCGGATCGGCGCGCTCTCCTTGAACCAGACCAGCGGATCGTGGCTGAAGGTGATCTTCGCCGCCCCGGCGAGGGCCACCGCCGCGACGAGGGCGAAGAGAGCCATGACCGTCTTCGCCCGGAGCACCGACACCCGGGCGATCCAGGCCAGTAGCGCGTCCATCCGGGCGTGCCGGGCCGCGTCCACGGCGGGGGGAATGTCTTTCACCGGAAAAATCGCCACGAATGCGGGAAGCAACAGCAGGGTGTAAAGAAGGGCCAGCCCCACCCCGGCGGCGGCGAAGATCCCCAGCTCGGCCACCGGGGCGATGGCGGCGCCCAGGAACGAGAGGAGCCCGGCGGCGGTGGTCGCGCTGGTCAGGAAAACCGCCAGCCCCGAGTGCCCCACCGAGAAGACGATAGCCTCCTCCCGGGAGAGGCCGTCATGCAGCTTCCGGTAGAACACCGACATGAGATGCACCGCGTCCCCCACCCCCACCGCCAGGATGAACGACGGGAGGATCATGGAGGGCATCTTCATGGGCACCCCGGTCAGCGCCATCAGACCCAGCGTAGAAAAGAGGGAGAGGAGAACCACCGCCAGCGGGAAGAGAACTCCCGACGGACGGCGGAACATGGCGTAGAGAAGGACCGCGATGAAGAGAACGGCGCCGAGCATGAACCGGGGGAAATCCCGCTTCATGGCCCCCTTCAGCTCCGTGGTGACGGCGGGCGACCCGGAGAGGGCGATGGTCAGCCCCCCGTCGCGGAAGGGGGCGACCGTCTCTTTCACCGCCCGGTAGACCTCGTTGTTCTGATCGTCGGAAAGATACTTCCGGGGCGCCGGTTCGCCCGCAGGGGGAGCGACCAAGGCTTGGTCGGTGTCGCCGAAACCGGAGAGGTCGTCGGCGCCCTTCGCGCCCGGGTCGATCGCTAGCGTCCTGATCACCAGCGCCGTCCATGTCCCGTCTTCGGAAAGGATGTTGTTCCGATAGAGGGGGTTTTCCATGGCACGCGCTTTCAACGCGGCCACCCCGGCTTCGTCCTGCGGGAAGTTCTCCAGCAGATCCTCCACCACCAGCGTATCGCCGTCGGCGTAGGTGTTGCGCGCATTGACCAGGCTGATCACCTCGTCGAGATAGGGGACCGTCGCCTCCAGCCGGTCGTGGAGCCGCTTGAGGGTTTCGAGGAAGCCTTTCTCGAACACCTCCCCGCCGGGCGCCTTGACCACCACCAGCACCACCTCATCCCGTCCAAACCGGTCGCGGAAGGCGTTGTACTCGATGAGCGCTGGATCGTCCTCCCGCAGAAATCCTTCGGTGGAGGTGTCGACGGTCATTTTCGGCAGGTTCGACGCCAGCCCCCCCGCGATCAGGAGGGTGATCGCAAGCGCCATCCAGTGGTGGCGGTAGCCCCACCGGGCAAGAGCGGCGAAACCGTGTTCGATCCGGTCGCGGATATCGTGGGCCATGTTATTCCTTTCGGTCGGCCCGCAGGCCGTTGAGAAAAAGTTCGGCCATCTGCGCGGCCAATGTCGCGGCATCGGGGAGAGCCACCTGCGCGGGTGAAGCCAGTCCCTCGCTCTCGGCCCGAGCCCGGACCGGCGCGGTGACCACCGAGAGATTGAGCGCCCCCACGAGCATGAAATGGATCAGCGGAGGGGGGAAGGGACGGAACCGTCCCGCAGCCACCCCGTCGTCGACGACGCCGGTGAGCCGTTTGAGCGACGAGACCATCACCGCCAGTATCTCCTTGGGCATGTTGGCGCCGTGGTCGGCCAGCTCCCGCAGCATGATCGGCGCGAAACGGCGGTCGGAGACGATCCCTTCGGCGAACCGGGCGACGTGAAACCGAAGCCGCTCTTCGGGCGACCCCTCCGGCGCCGGGGCGGCCATGACGGCGGCCAAGGGCGAAAAGATGCGGCGTAGCGAAAGGAGGTAGAGGGTCTCCTTGTTCCCCACATGGTAGTAGAGCCCCGCCTTGTTAACCCCGGCGCGGCGGGCGATCTCGTCGATCCGGGCGCCGGGATAGCCCCGATCGGCAAACTCGTCCAGCGCCGCTTCGAGAATCGCTTCGGGGGGGGGACTGGTCTCGGCGATGGGGCGGGGAATATTCATAAACGTCCGGTTAAACCATTTGGTTGACAGTCAGACGATGATAGCGGCAACACCCCTCGAAGTCAACCGATTAGTTTAACTGTTCGGTTAATTCGAAAAGCGACTGCTTTTTCAGATTGTTCCGTCGCCTTTCAGCGCATTGACGGCGTTGGCCGCCACCCGCCCCATCAGGGAGCGGAGCCTCTCCTGCTCTTCCGCGGAGAGGCCCTCGACAAGGAGGGCCAGCACTTCCGCTACGACCCGCTCCAGTTCGGGGCGAATCTGGCGACCCCGGTCGGTCAGAAAGACCCGGACCGAACGACCATCGTCGGGATCGGGAGCCCGCCGGACGTAGCCGCTCTTCTCCAACCGGTCGATGGCCCGGGTGGCCCCTCCTTTGTCGACCACCAGCGATTCGGCCAGCTCTCCCAGGGTGGCCCCGTCCTGCCGGTAGAGAAAGAAAAGATAGGGAAAGCGCCCCGACCCGAGATCGTACGGTTCGAGGCGGCGGTTCATAAGCGCCACCTGTCGCCGGTAGATGGCGGCGGCCCAACGGGCGATGTTGTCGTCGAGCCGGATGTTCATTCGCCCGCCGCCACCGGCCTTTTGGCGTGGAACGGCCCCCGCGCCAGCCAGACAACCCCGCCCATGACCATGAAGATGCCGGTGGCCACCAGAAAGAGATCGTTGGTCGCCAGCATGGCGGCCTGGCGCCCCACCTCCCGATCGAGAATGGCCAGCGCCGCCGACGTCGGCGCCCCCGCCCCTTCCAGCGCGGCCAGCGTCATCCGGGTGGCCGGTTCGAAGGGGTTGACCCTCTCCACCAATTGGGCGTGGTGCATATGGGTGCGGTGATCCCAAAGGGTTACCGCCACCGACGCGCCGAAGGAGCCGCCAAGCATCCGGATGAAGTTGGTCAGCCCGGTGGCGGAGGCGAACCGGTGGGGATCGACGCCGGAGAGGGCCAGGGCGGTCAGCGGCACGAAGAAGCAGGCCATGCCGATCCCCATGACCAACCGGGGGGCGGCCACCTGCCAGATCGTCACGTCGGTGTTGAAGGTGGCGTGCCAGTACGAAGTGGCGGTAAAGACCACAAAGCCGAAGCTGGCGATGACCCGGGGATCGAATTTGCTCATGTTCGCGCCGACCACCGGCATCAGGATCAGGGTCAGGACGCCGATGGGGGCCGCGGCGATCCCGGCCCAGGTGGCGGTGTAGCCCATCTGGGTCTGGAGCCAGAGGGGGACGATGATCATCGACCCGAAGAAGGTCATGTAGCCCAGCGAGATGGCGATGGTGGCCACGGAAAAGTTGCGGATGCGAAAGAGGGTCAGGTCGATGACCGGGTGGGGCTCGTCCTTCTCCCAGATGAAGAAGAGGGTCAGGCAGATGGCGGCCACCGCCATCAGGGAGACCACCAACGGCGAGTCGAACCAGTCGACCTCGCTCCCCCAGTCGAGCGCCATCTGGAGGGAGATGACCCCCGTCACCATCAGCCCCAGCCCGACCCGGTCCACCGGGAAGGAGTGGCGCTCCGATTCCCGGCCCTTGAGCATCCGCCAAGTGACGACGCCGCACACCAGCCCCACCGGCAGGTTGATGTAGAAGATCCACGACCAGCCGATGTTGTCGGTGATCCACCTGCCGAGGATCGGCGCCACCACGGTGGTCATCCCCCAGAGCGCCAGCGCCAGCCCGTGCTTCTCCCGGGGGTAGGAGCGCAGCAGCAGGGTCTGCGAAAGGGGGATCATCGGCCCCGCCACGGCGCCCTGCAAACCGCGCAGGAGGGTCAGGATTTCAAAAGTGGGCGACAGCCCGCACAGCCACGAGACGAACGAGAAGAGAACCGCGCAGGTGACGAAGAGGCGAACCTCGCCGAACCGCTTCGCCAGCCAGCCGGTGAGCGGCAGGGCCACGGCGGTGCAGACGGCATAGGAAGTGATCACCCACGTCCCCTGTTGGGGGGAGACCGACAGGTTCCCGGCGATGGCCGGGATGGAGACGGTGGCGATGGTGGTGTCGAGCACGTTCATGAACGTGGCCAACGCCAGCGACACGGTCACCACCCCCAACGGGAGGCCGGTGAGAGGGGGAAGCGGCTGGCTCACCCCTCCTTCTCCCCGGAGACCGGGGAGAGGCTCTCCCGGATGGTCCGATCGATCAGTTCGTCGACCCCGTCGATCTGGCGACGGTAGACGTCGGTGCTGCGGGGGGCGCCGGTCGAAGGCGCCCGGCTCAACAGGGCCCCCTCCCGGTTGTCAGTGTGGACCGTCACCTGCATGGAGATCCCCAGCGCCAGCGGGTGGGCGGGGTCGAGAGGGCCGTCAAAAACGATCCGAACCGGAACCCGCTGCACCACCTTGATCCAGTTGCCGGTGGCGTTCTGCGCCGGCAGCAGCGAGAAGACCGAGCCGGCCCCCGCCGACACTCCGGCCACCTTCGCCGGGAACGTCACCGACGAACCGTAGAGGTCGGCGGTGACGGTGGCCTTCTGACCGGGGCGGATGTGGGCCAACTGCCCCTCCTTGAAGTTCGCCTCCACCCAGAGCCGGTCGGCCGCGACAAGGGCCATCAGCGGCTTGCCGGGCGCCACGCTCTCCCCCACCTGGGCCGAGAGGCGGGCCACATACCCGTCCACCGGCGCCACGATGGCGGAGCGGGCCTTCACGACCCACGCCTGCTTCACCGCGGCGGCCGCCTCCCGCACCTCCGGTTGGTCGGGGATCGGGGTGGAGGGCGCCAATGCGTCGATTTCTCCCTTCTCCGCCTTCGCCAGCGCCAACGCCGCCCGGGCCATGACCACGTCGGCGCCGGCCTGCTGGTATTCCTCCTCGCTGACCGCCTTTTGCTCCCACAGGTCGGCGCGCCGGGTCCGCTCCCGCTCGGCCTGTTCCCGATCGGCCTCTTTCAACGCCACCGCCGCCCCCAGCCGCAACGCCTTCTGGCGCCGCTCGGAGGCCCGACGGACGGTCATCCCCAGATTGGCCACCGCCCGGTCGAGGGCGATGTCGGCATCGACAGTCCCGAGGCGGACCAACGTCTCCCCCTGCCGGACGAAGGCGGTCTCGTCCACCAGCACTGCGGTGACGGTCCCGGCGACCTGGCTCTCCACCGTCACCAGATCGCCGTGGACGTAGGCGTTGTCGGTCGATTCGGCATACTGCCCCACCAGCAGGCGCCAGCCGCCCCAGAGCAGGAGGATGACGGCGAAGAGCAACACCGCCCGCATCATCCCCTTGAGCCGTTTCCCGTTCCCCCCCTGCAGGGAGGCGTCACCGTTGGTCATGGCCGTATCCTTCCGGGGCATAGCCCCCACCCAGCGCGTCGATGAGACCCAGAGAGGCCGCGATCCTCTCCCCCTTGAGCCGCAGGGCGATCCGTTTTTGCATAAGGAGCCGCTCCTCGGCTTCGAGCGGGCTCCGGTAATCGTCGATTCCCCGTTCGTAGCGGAGCCGGGCCAGACCCCGGGCCTCCTCGTGGGCCGCAAGCGATTCCCGCTGCTGGCCCTCCCGGCTCCGGGCGGCCCGAAGATCGGCCAGCCGGTCGGCCACTTGGCGCGCCCCTTCCACCACCCGGGCATGATAACGGGCCACCGCCTCGTCGTAGCCCGCCCGAGCGGCCATCAGCCCCCCCCGCAGTCGCCCC
>JADGCD010000116.1 GCA_015229165.1 Nitrospinota bacterium
GGGGCAAGGTCGCAGGAATTTTCCTGCTGCTCGCCGCAACAGTAGCGGTTTGGGTTGCTGCGGATATCTATTACTATTTTGTTTTCTATAAGTACCCTGGTGCGATAACTATCAAAAATCCCACTTCAGGGGTGATTGAAGGTTTTGTGTACACCTTGAAATTTATCAATCAGGAATCGATGGCATGGAAGCATCCGTCGATGCCATGGTGGTTTGGGGCAGGTTTTTTATATCGTTCCCTTGGCGGCTTGGTCTTTGGTCTTTTTGCGCTGGGCTTGGTTACTTTGGGATATGTGTTTATTGCTGGAAAGAGAGGCGATAACGAGAGACGCTTATCCCTGATGCTGTTGTTGGGTGGCGCAATGATTCTTCTCTCGTTCTTTCATTATTATGCCCCCGCGCGCGCCTTGGCGCATTACCTGCCCGTTGCTCTTGCCATTGCCGTCTTTGGATTAAATGAGGTTCTCACGTGGGCAAACAAGAGAATTGGTTCAGTTAATGGGGCTTGGGCATTGCTTTGTGGCGTGTTGGTTTTGTCGGCGGTGTGGGCTCCGAGCGCCCGTCGAATTTTTGACGCCATGAGGGCGCAGGGCGAATTGCAGGAATTTCTGCGAGAGCAAGGGGAGAAGTCTCTTTTTCTAGATATTTGGATGGATACTATGCCGCTGGCAGGGAATGTGAAAAAGATTCAGGGCGCGAAGGATGAAGGCGCGTATGTCGTTACGTCCGGATGGTCAATCAAGTATCCAACGAAAGTATACGAACTCAGGAAGGATGTCGCATCACGATTGTCCGGAATAAACTTGGAAAAGGAATTTGAAACTTACAAGTCATTGCCGCTTTACTGGTATGATTACCCCCATAGTATTGATGTGTTCGATGTGCGGGATCCCATGGGTACGAACATTCGGGTGTTCAAGCTGGAAGAGGTTAAAGCGGCCCTCCAAACGCTGGATACAATGATAGCGCCTTGATGTCGAACGGGCCATCCGATGGCAAGCGGCGAACACGTGAAGGATAACGACATGCTCGTCTTAATCAGGCGGTTGGTGTAGTTTTGTTTTCACACCCTGCCACGGAACAGGAAAGGGGCTTTACCGGTTGAACCGAAAAGGTCCGCTGCTGGTTCTCGACACCGCCACCGGGCGCAACGGGGCCATGGTCCATGACGGCGCCCCGCTGGCCGTTCGGTTGTCCTTGGGCGACCGCCCCCGCTCCAACGAAATCTTCGCGCTGGCCCGGCTCGCGCTGGCCGACGCCGGAGTCGCCCCCGCCGATCTGGCCGCCGTCGCCGTCACCATAGGCCCCGGCTCCTTCACCGGCCTGCGGGTCGGCTACGGACTGGCCGCCGGGTTCGCCGACGCGCTGGGGCTGCCGCTCCTTGGCGTTCCCACCCTGACCGCCATGGCAGTCGGCTCCGGTGTCACCGCCGCCACATTCGCAGGGACGCTGGTTCCCCTCCTGACCGCCCGCAAAGGGGAGCTGTACGCCGCCCTCTTCACCGTCGCCCCGTACGCGGGGAGCGAAGGCCGCCCCCCCCTTGCGTCCCTGCCGTCGTCTTCGCCGACTCCCCGCCGACCGCTTGAGACGGCCCATTGCCACCGTCTCACCCCCGACTTCGCCCCCACCCCCGACGAGCTGGCCGCCCGGCTGGTCGGCCCGGTCCTCTTCGTGGGTGACGGCTTCGACCCGGCCGGTCCGCTGGCGGCCAAAGGGAAACCGCTGGAAGGTTTCGGCGCTACGGGAGAGCGGTCTGCCCTCATGGGCGTCGCGCTGTTGGCCGCCGATGCGCTGGCCGACGGGAGGGAAGGGGAGTATCCCCCCGATCTGGTGTACGTCCGCCGGTCGCAGGCCCAGATCAACTGGGACCGGCTTCATCCGCAACCATCGCAAGCAGGAGGCATCGCGTGAAACAGTTCAGCATCGACGACCCGAAGGTGGAAGCCCTCATGGCCGAAAGCCCCGCGTTCTGCGCCCTCGTGGACGAGCATAACGGGCTGGACCGGGAAGTCCGCCTGCTGATGGCCAAACACCCCCTGACCCCCGCCGAGGAGCAAACGCTGGCCGACCTGAAAAAGCGCAAGCTCGCCGGAAAAGACCGCCTCGTGAAGATGCTGGAGGGGAGGGAGTAGTTTCTTTTCAGGTAGGCCGCTTGGACCGGGTATAAGCGGGGCCGCTACGCGCCGGTTTGCGGTGTGATTATTCGTTCCGGTTCGATGGCTGGAACCGGCGCAATATCAATGAAAAATACTTTGATTTTCGCGCTGGGGCGAAGAGCCTCCGCGAACGGCATGTCCGTCTCGTTGCGTGAGGCATGAAAAAAATAACCAAAAATGCCCCACACATGTTGGGGAAAAAGGGGGTATCCTCTGCGAAGGGGTGAAACGGGGATGCGTCAAAATTTCTCTTCGCTCGGTGGCTCGACATGGCGGTGTCAGCTCAGTCCTTACTTTCTCGGTCGGATCGTGCGCCTGAACCGGACGGTCTCTACCGGGCCGCGTTCAACGCCAGCGGTGTCGTAAAACTCCTCGCCGATCCGGCCGACGCCCGCATCGTCGATGTGAACCAGGCCGCCTGCGACTACTACGGCTATCCCCGCGAAGAGCTGGTCGGACTCCCCATCAGCCATTTCTCCGAGACTCCCCACGACGAGCTCCTCTCGCTGATGGCGCTGGCGCTGGGGCAGACCCGCAACCGCTTCGAGACCCGCCACCGGCTCGCCTCGGGCGACCTGCGGGAGGTGGAGATCAACGTCCACCCGGCCTATCACGACGGGCGGCTCCTGCTGGCGGCGGTCATCTTCGACATCACCGCCGCCAAGCGGCTCGAACGGGACTTGGCGTCGGCCGTCCGGCGGCTGGAGACGGCGCTCGGCGCGGGGCAGGTGGGGGTCTGGGAGCTGGACGTGGCCACCAACAGCGTCTGGCGCACCCCTTCGCACGACCTTCTGTACGGTTATTCGACGCCGCTTCCCGACTGGTCTTTCGAGCGGTTCCTGTCGCACGTCCTTCCCGAAGAGCGGGAGACGATCGGGCGGCTCTATCGGGAGGCGATCATCGACGGAAAGGCCGTCACTTTCCAGACGCGCATCCGGCGGGCCGACGGGGAGTTGCGATGGATCGAAGTGGACGCCACGCCGTTGCAGGGCGCAGGGGGAGCGGTGACGGCGATCAGCGGATCGGTCCGGGACGTGACCCGGATCAAGGAAAACGAAGCGGCGCTGGAAAACGCCCGGCAGGAGACCGAGAAGGCCTCGCGGTTCAAGGACCGTTTCCTGTCGGTGGTGGCCCACGACCTGCGCAATCCGCTCAGCGGCATGCTGGGGCTGCTGCGCCTGCTGGCCGGGCAGCGGGATCGGGACGAAGCCACCAAACTGAACATGATCGCGGCCGCCATCCGGGCCGGGGAGCGGGCGCAGGCGTTGATGGAGGATCTGCTGAGCGTCAGCCGGTTCAAGACCGGCGCGATCAAGGTGCGGATGCGTCCGGTCCCCCTTCGCCGGTTGACCGGGCGGGTGCTCGACTCCTATCAGGAGGTGGCCGGGGTGAAAGGGATCGCCCTCGAAAACCGGCTCCCCGACACGTCCATGGTGGTCGGGGACGAGACCTTGGTGGAGGTGATCCTCCAGAACCTGGTGGGGAACGCCATCAAGTTCGGACGGGCCGGAGGAAGGATCGCCGTGTCGCTGGCGCCGGGGGAGCCGGGGATTCTGGCCGTCTTCGACAGCGGTGTCGGCGTCCCGGAGGAATGGCTCGGGCGGCTCTTCAGCTACGAGGAGACCACCAGCTCCGTCGGCACCGCGGGCGAAACGGGGACGGGGATGGGGCTCCCCCTCTGCCGGGACATGATGAACGCCATGGGGGGCGATCTGACGGTGGCCTCGCAGGAGGGGAAGGGGACCCTCTTCTACGCCACCTTCACCCACGGGGCGGTCAGGTTTCCCCAATCCCCCCCGACGGCGGCGTGAGGGAACATTCCGGTCTTTCGGCGGGCTCCCATCGTGAGTAGTATCAGGGATCGATCCTCCGCAAAGGGGCCGAATATGCGCCGACGGACGTTCCTTCAAATCATGGCCGCCGCGTCGTTGGCCGGGCCCGGCTGCTCCGGTGGCGCCCCATCGTCCGTGGGCGGAACACCCCCCCCGTCGGTGGATGGAGGGGAGTACGACCTCGTTGTCATCGGCGGAGGAATCGCCGGGTTGACCGCCGCCTGGCGGAACCGTGGAGGCGACGTCCTGCTGCTGGAGAAAGAAACCACCGCCGGGGGACGGACCATCGCCGGGAGCTGGAACGGCTATCGCTATCCCAAAGGGACCGAGTACCTCGGCCTGCCGGAGGGGAAGACCGCCGAGTTGCTGAACCAGTTGGGGCTCTGGCCCACGCAGGTGGCGGCGCCCACCATCGCCGCCGTCAACGGCTCGTCCCTCTACTACGGTTTCGCCGGGGCCAAACGGATGTTCGAAGAGGCGGGCGCCCTCGCCAGCTACCAGAAAATCGAAGCGGCGTTCCACCGCTTGCTCACCAGAGAGCTACAGGAAGAAGACCTCGACATCCCCGCTTTCGACGCCAACCTTTCCCCCTATGACGACATGACCGTGGCCCAATGGCTCGACCGGCAGGGCGCCCATCCGTTGGTGAAGCAGTTCATCGACGTCGAGAACCGGGGGCTTTTCGGCGCATCCAACAGCGACCTGTCGATGCTCTACGACATCCCGGAGATGGGGTGGAACCTGGTCGATTTCGAAGGGAGCCCGGCGGAAGGAGAGAGCGGCAGCTACAGTTTCCCCGGCGGGATGGTGGAGGTGATCGAAGCCCTAATGACGGCGGTTAATGCGCAATAAAACAATATGTTTATGAAATCGCTTGTGGCTTCAATTCCACACTGATTCCACTTTCCCTAGCGGGAAGGAGAAGATGATGTCATTGACAAGCTTTGAGGGGCTTTGTATATTTACTACTGATCATGACTGGCTAGTCCGAAGTCCGTCATTGTCCTAACTGTGACGAAATACCCACTTGGAACCCATCTCTTTGGGGGATTAAATGAAAAAGCTACTATTCAGTGCGCTGATGACGGCGCTTCTGTCTGTTGTGTTGCTTTCCTGCTCCGGTGGTGGCGGAGAATCAGGGGGTAGTTCAGTCCAAGTTGGTACCACTTGGAGGGCCGTTAACGTCGATTCGTCCACCGTTATGTATGGAAAGGTAGTGTGGACGGGGAGTCAATTCTTTGCTGCCATGAATAGTGGACATGCCTATTCACTGGATGGCGAAACGTGGACATTTGCTCCAACGGTTTACTCAATCCCAGTGTTTGGTGATCAAGCCCAAATAGTAAATGACGATTCAAAACTTCTTGTAATCGGAGGCTCAAATAACCGAGGAAGGTTCGAGTATTCATACGATGAAGGAATTACGTTGTCGCAGAAGAACTTCCCATCATCTATAAAATGGATAATGGCGATAGCCTACAATGGGCAAAAATTTGCTGGATTTGGCTTTGACATTAGCAAGTCTATCATGGTGAGTTCAGCGGACGGATTTAGCTGGACGAGCAAATCCGCTGGTTCGGCGTATACATATGTCAACATAAACGATATGTGCTGGAACGGTTCGAAGTTTGTTGGCGTCGGGAGGTATTATATTCAGCGCAGAGGTGGCGGTAATGTTAGCGAATATTCTTCCATCGTGACATCCTCGGATGGCGACAACTGGAACCTGAATACCTCCAGCCGCTTCAACAAACTATATTCCGTCTCGTGTTCGGGGCAAAAACTGGTCGCCGTTGGCGATCTTAATGCCGTTGTGACTTCTGTTGATGGTGAAACATGGGTTGCTCAAACCGCAGGAATCCCCGTTGCCGAGCCGGGGACGAAGTATGCGCTGAATGATGTCATATGGGCAGAAAACCAGTATGTTGCTGTCGGAAACCTTGGCCTAATCCTGACTTCACCCGATGGAGAAAATTGGACCCAGCAGGATACCGGGAGAAATGATGATCTTCTGAGTGTCGCGTATGGAGCCGGTAAGCTTGTGATATTTGGACGATCAAAAGAAATTTTGGTTTCTCCATGAAGAATGAGGGCCAATTGCCAGCGGGCACGAGAGCGGGAGAGCTTATAGATATTTCGATAGGTTCTGCAAAACAACGATTGCTGGAAGTTGTAAGGAAGTTCATTTCCCGAGAGTTTCAAATTAGCCCCTTCTCCTTTCTGAGTGAGAGCGACATTAAATGCGCGCTCTTTGGTCACTTGCGTGCCGAATTTGGGGAAGAAGGAAAGATCCCAATATCCGGCACAATCGGACAAGAGCGTGTAAGCTCTTGCCAAGAAGTCGGTAATCGACGTTTTGTAGCGCGAAGCGATTTTGACATCAATCTGATTCATTCTGAATACCCATGGGATCAAGACGAGAATCGTTGGAATGCGCATTCCAAGATCGATATTGTGTGTCTGGATCCAAGATCAAAAAACACAAAAGATCCGTACTTCCTTTGGTGGCAAGACTTGCTTGTGGGGATTGAACTGAAGATTTGCACACCAGACTATGAAATTCTCAACCAGGTGGGCGCATCAATCGCAGATGCTGTTCACAAGTTAGAGGTCTACAAGAATAGAGGTCATGTTAAGGACTTCTCGTGGCTCTCTCTATGCTTTGTCTTGGATGAGTACATGAACTATGGGAAGTTTTTGCGAGAGTGTAAAGAAGGTGTGAGCGGCATAACGCATGCCGCTGAAGTTTTGGTGAAGCGAAAACAGGCTCTTATGCTAGTCGATGTGTCCGCACTTGATTATGATAATGTTTATGCAGTCACGCCTGCGTCGCTGTATTTGATCAAATACTAGTGGCGATTCTGGTAGATAAGTGCGCTTCTCCCTTCTCGCTCTTTATTCCTTCCGATTTTCGTCACTCAACGCTTCGTCGCTATATGAATGCGCCAGGCATGGGGACGATGGTGCGATCGGCATGCCCGAATGAAATAAAGGGTGGGCCGAGCGCCTCGTCGTTGAATACCTATTTTGTGTACAGTGACGGTATTGACCTGACAGTGGCCCCTGTCGGGGTAGTTTCTTAG
>JADGCD010000117.1 GCA_015229165.1 Nitrospinota bacterium
TCGGTCATGGGGTCGCTGGCGGTGATGGTTCTCACCGGTTTGCTCCTTTACTTCCCCGGCGCCGATCCGGCGACCTGGGGGGGGCTGGCCGCCGACAACTCGGAGACGCTCTTGGGGAGCCAGCAATCGGTACGGCTGATCCATCACACGGCGATGTACCTCCTCGGCTTTTTCGTGGTGATCCACGTCTACATGCAGATATGGAAAAACAGCGTCCACACCGAGTCGGAGCTGTCGTCGATCATCGGCGGATACAAGATTTTTCCGATCGACCAGATCGGCCATTTCGACGACCACTACGGCATCCACCGGGACGAAACCGCCCCGACTGAGGCGGAGTTGGACAAGGCCTCCACCCCGATGGAAAAGGGGCCGGGCTACCACTGACGGCTACGCGCCGAGGAGATGGGCCTACCGTCTCGATAAAGAGTCGGCGTCGTTGCCGCCTCTGCAACAAGTCGGGAGAGGCTCCGAGGACGTGACGCAAGAAACGTAGCCAACGGGCTGCGACGGATGATATCGATTCAAAGGGGTTGAGCATGTGCAAGACAATTGAAACGCCGATCGCGGCCGGTCCTGAGAAACGGACAAAGCTCCTGAAAGACATGGACCGGCGGTCGTTCATGTCGTTCTGCTCAAAGATGGCCGCCACCCTGGGGCTCTCCGCCGCCATGGTTCCGAAGATCGCCGAGGCGGTCGAAGGGGCGGCGCGAAAACCGTCGGTCATCTGGCTCCATTTTCAGGAATGCACCGGCGACTCCGAAGCCTTTATCCGCAGCCAGTACCCTTCCGCCGAGGAGCTGATCCTCAACATCCTCTCGGTCGACTATCAGGAGACCATCATGGCCGCCTCCGGCCATCAGGCCGAGGCCGCCCTGAAACAGGCCATGACGGAGAACAAGGGGAAATACCTCGTCGTCGTCGAGGGCGCCATCCCCACCGCCACCACCAAGGGGCCCAAGGCGGTGGAGGGAGGCTACTGCATCATCGGCGGGCGGACGGCGCTGGAGATCGCAAAGGACGTCTGCAAAGACGCCATGGCGGTCATGACCGTCGGCAACTGCTCCTCCTTCGGCGGGGTGCAGGCCCAGGCGCCCAACCCCACCGGCGCCGTCGGCGTTCGGGACGCCGGGGTGGTTCCGTCGGGCGTTCCCATCGTCAACATCCCCGGCTGCCCCCACAACGTGGTCAACTCCGTGGCCACGGTGGTCAACTTCCTGCTGATGGGCTCGCTCCCCGCCACCGACCGGTTGGGGCGGCCGCTGTTCGCCTACGGCAAGCGGATTCACGACAACTGCCCCCGACGCGCCCACTTCGACGCCGGGCAGTTCGTCGAGCAGTTCGGCGACGATGGGGCGCGGAACAAGTGGTGCCTCTACAAGGTCGGCTGCAAGGGGCCGCAGACCTATCACAACTGCGCCTGGGTCGAGTACAACCAGAACACGAGCTGGCCCATCAAGGGAGGACACGGCTGTATCGGCTGCTCGGAGCCGCAGTTCTGGGACAACATGCAGCCCTTCTACGAGCGGCTCCCCCACATCAAGCTGCCGGGGGTGGAGGCCACCGCCGACCAGCTCGGCTTCACCCTGGTAGGGGCGGCTGCGGCGGGAGCCGCGGCGCACGCCGTCTACACCTTCGCCAACCGCAAGAAATTCGTCGACACTACCGAGGAGTGAGCCATCATGGGTGAAAGACACGTCATCGACCCGATCACCCGGATCGAGGGACACCTGCGCATCGAAATCGAAGTGGAGAACGGCGTCATCAAGGACGCCTGGTCCTCCGGCACCATGTGGCGCGGCTTCGAGGTCTTCCTGAAGGGGCGCGACCCGCGCGACGCCTGGATCATCACCCAGCGGGTCTGCGGCGTCTGCACCACCGTCCACGCGCTCGCCTCGGTGCAGGCGGTGGAAAACGCCATCGGCCTGCAGATCCCCGACAACGCCCGGATCATCCGCAACCTCATCATGGGGACCCAGTATCTCCACGACCACATCGTCCACTTCTACCACCTCCACGCGCTCGACTGGGTCGACGTGGTCTCGGCGCTGTCCGCCGATCCGAAAAAGACCAGCGAGTTGGCCAACTCGTTCAACCCCAACGCCCCCCGCTCCGGCCCCGGCGACTTCGCCCGGGTGAAGGCGAAACTGGCCAAGTTCGTGGCCGGGGGCCAGTTGGGGCCGTTCACCAACGGCTACTGGGGCCACAGCAAGATGAAGCTGCCGCCGGAGGCCAACCTGATGGCGGTCTCCCATTATCTGGACGCCCTGAACCTGCAGGGGACCACCGCCCGGATGCACGCCATCTTCGGCGCCAAGAATCCCCATATCCAGACCTACTCGGTCGGCGGCGTCACCTGCGTCAACGACCTCGACCCCGACCGGATCGCCCAGTTCATCTCCCTGTTGCAGGAGACCCGCGACTTCATCGACAACGTCTACCTGCCCGACATTCTGGCGGTGGCGCCGTTCTATCTCGACTGGGCCGGTATCGGCGGCGGGCTGGACAACTATCTGGCCTACGGCATGTTCCCCGGCCCCGGCGGCAAGGAGCCCGACTCCCTCTGGTTCAACCGGGGGATCATCATGGGGCGCGACCTCTCCAAGGTCCACCCGGTGGATGTCTCGAAAATCACCGAGGATGTCACCAACTCCTGGTACCAGTATTCCAAGGATGGCCCGCTGCATCCGTCGGTGGGGGAGACGGAGCCCTACTACACCGGCATCGAAACCGACAAGAAGTACTCGTGGCTCAAGACCCCCCGCTACGACGGCAAAGCCTGCGAAGTGGGGCCGCTGGCCCGGATGCTGGTCAACTACGCCTCGGGCCACGAATCGACGGTGGCCAACATCAACTGGGTTCTCGGGAAGCTCGGTGTCGGGCCGGAGGTTCTTTTCTCGACGCTGGGTCGCACCGCCGCCCGGGCCGTGGAGGGCAAGGTCATCGGCGACAAGATGATGGACTGGGTCAACGAGCTGATCTCCAACCTGAAACGGGGTGACTACGAGATCTTCCGCAAACCGGACATGCCAGCCACCGCCATGGGGTACGGCCTCACCGAGGCGCCCCGGGGCGCGCTGGGGCACTGGATCGAAATCGCCGACCACAAGATCAAGAACTACCAACTGGTGGTTCCGACCACCTGGAACGGCTCGCCCCGGGACGGCGGCGGGCAGCGGTCGGCCTTCGAGGCGGCCCTTATCGGCACCCCCATCGCCGACCCCAGCCAGCCGCTGGAGGTGTTGCGGACCATCCACAGCTTCGACCCGTGCCTTGCCTGCTCGGTCCATGTGCTGGACACGAAGACGCAGGACCGGTATGTGGTCCGGGCCGTTGAGTAAACCGGACGGCGGGAAGGAACGATCATGACTCACACCGGCGTCTCCCCGCAGAAGAAGGAGATCGTCTACGTCAGGAACGCCACCAACCGGCTCCTCCACTGGACCATGTTCTTCTCGGTCATGGTCCTGCTGGTGACCGGCTATTACATCGGCGACCCGACGCTCATCCTCGGCGCGGGGGAGGCGACCGACACCACGGTCATGGCCGATATCCGCCTCATCCATTTCATCGGGGCGATGTTTCTGGACGTTTCGATCCTGATCCGGTTCTATCTGGCCTTCTTCTCGATGTACCACCGGGACTGGATCGAGCTGATGCCGGTCCCGGGGCGGGTGATCGGGGCGATGAAGATCGCCGCCAGCTATTTCACCTTCAAAAAGCCGCCGTTCTATCTGCATGTCGATCCGCTGGACGGGCTGACGTTCCTGGCGCTTCATCTGTTTATGGTGTTGCAGCTGATGACCGGCTTCACCCTGTACGTCCACGCCCTGCCGACCGACTGGTGGTGGACGCAACTGATCCATGTGATGACCGACCCGGTGACCGATATTTTCGGCGGGGACCAGAACGTCCGGCTGATCCACCACCTGATGCTCTGGATCATGATCAGCGGGATCATCGTCCACCTCTACATCCAGGTGGCCAAGACGATCATCTGGCGCGACGGCCATATCGCCGCGATCTTCGGCGGCTACAAATACCGGGACGTGAAGTAACAGCCTTGCGGCTGGCTCACTCCTACTGTTACTCATCAAGAGGCGGCGTCTTCGCCGCCTCTTTCTTCTTCGGCACAGGTAGGCTTTGACCTCCGCTTCTTTAAAACGAAGTCACCCCGGAACGGAATCCAAATCAACTGACCGGGGTGGGAAAGAACCAAGGAAACTTTCGCTCCCATGGCGGGAGGGGAAGCGCCAGGACATATCAGGCAGCTCCCCTCCCGCCATGGGAATGGGAAAGGTTCTCTGTCCTGTCCGCTCAACGAAACAACGCTCCCCTCTCCCACTCACGACCGGCATCGCTCGCCCCGCAATAGACGGAATATTTTTCGCGGCGTCGGCATGATCGACCCGCCTCCCCCCGGCAGAAACGGCTGACCTCCCGCGTCCTGATTCGCGCCGCTATTGATATATAAAGAGTTTCTCATGCACCCCCGTCGGCACATCCTTTGCTCCATCCTCCCGTAGCGACGATCACGTACTTCACGAAGGAGCTGGGCGATGGTCATGGCGGTAGGGGGAGTGGGGGGAGCGGCAGGGATTCAGGCCCCATCGGCTGTCGGCGGTAAGCGGTCGATGGCGGAGGCGATCAACACCCTCTGGAGCCATATGGACCCGGCCGCCAGCGGCATGGTCTCCCGCGACCAGTTCGGCGCCACGCTGGCCAACGCCAAGGCTCCCGGCCTGCTGGCGAACCTCACCCCCAACGAGTTGTTCGACCGGATCGACCGGGAAAAAGACGGACAGCTCTCCCGGGAGGAGTTCGCCAACGGAATCAAGAGCCTTCTCGCCGACCTTAAGGCCCAAGGGGCCGGATCGTTCGCCGACGCGCTGGCCGCTGCAGGCGACGGCGACCTTGCCCGGACCAGGGGGGCCAACCCGCTGCCCCTTCTCGCCGACCGCCCCCGCCGGGAAGACGCCCTCATCGACCTCTACGCCTGAGCTTTCCTCCCACAGGGGAGTCTTTCCTCAATTAAGCTTCAGTTTTCGTCCCCGCCTGCCGATAAGAAGGGAACAGCGGCGGACGTCCGCCGTATTCAGGAGGTTTCGGGCGGATGAGCATGTCGGTTTCGGACTACGCGGGGATGACCGGCGTCGGCGCGATGAACGCCCCGGCGGCGGTCGAACAGCGTTCCATGAACGCGACGCTGAACAATCTCTACGCCCGGATGGACCCGGAGGGGAGCGGGTCGGTCTCCCGCGACCAGTTCCGCACGTCGATGGATTTCGCCAGAACGCCCTCTTCGCCGAAGCAGATCAGCGCCAACGATCTTTTCACGAAGCTCGACTCGACCGGCAAGGGGACGATCTCCCGGGAAGATTTCCTCGCAGGGATGAAGAAGTTCATCGCCGAAGTCCCCCCAAAGCGGGCAGGAGCCGACGCGGGGGCGAAAAGTTCTTCCGGCGCGCCGCAGAATATCCCCGCCAAGGCGACCGCCTCCCCCGCTGCGGGCGTCAACCGCCCCAGCCCCGGCGCGAATACCGGCGGCCTCCTCAACCTCTACGCATAGCGCCCCGCCGCAAAGCGTTCGCCAAGACCCGGTTCCGGGTCCGTCGCCGTATCCCTTCCGTTTAACCCCTCCCCCTTTTCGCGGCCCCCGCTCGACGCCCGTCGCCACGCGAAACGTGGCGGTCATGAGCGCCGGGGACGCCCGAACGATATGCGGTAGGCCGTAGGCGATTTTTCTGCTATACTTTCTCGCTTGTACATAGGTGGTTTTACTCCTTGCTCCCGGCGGCCGGTGGAGCGGCGTAGAGGACGTCGCTCCCGCAAACCACGGCCATGAGAAGACCGGGGGCTACAAACCGAAAGGAGCCTGCATGATCCTCAAGGATTACGAGTCCCTTCTCATTCTCAAGCCCGACCTGTCGGAAGACGACGTCACCGGCGTCGTCGGACTGGTCACCACCCAGATCGCCCCCCACGGCGGGGCGGTCGTCCAGGAAGAGCGCTGGGGCAAGCGCCGGTTGGCCTACACCGTCAAGAAGCAGAAATACGGCTACTACCTCCTTCTCCGCTACACCGGCGCCGCCGCCGACATCACGGAGATCGAACGGTCGTTCCGCTTCTCCGACAACGTGTTGAAGTTCCTGACCGTCTACTTCGACGAAGCGGCCGGGCGGATCCCCGAAGGGGCCGAACCCCGCGTCCTCTCGTCCGAAAAGGACGACGACTGATGGCCTCGCTGAACAAGGTCATCCTGATCGGCAACCTGACCCGCGACCCGGAGTTGCGCTACACCCAGTCGGGCATGGCAATCGCCAAGTTCGGCTTGGCGGTGAACGAACGGTTCAAGCAGGGGGACGACTGGAAAGAGAAGGTCAACTTCATCGACATCGTGGTCTGGGGGAAGCAGGGTGAAAACTGCTCCGAGTACCTCTCCAAGGGACGCCAGGCCGGGATCGAAGGACGCCTCTCCTACTCCACCTGGGAGACCGAGGACGGCCAGAAACGCTCGAAGCTGGAAGTTGTCGCCGAAAAGGTGATCTTCCTCGGCTCCAAAAGCGACGGCGAACGGGGGGGCGAACGCTCTGGCGGCTCCTCCTACGGCGGCGGCTCGCGCGGCGGGGACGAACCGGCGGGCGGCGGCGGCCCCGATTATGACGACGTTCCGTTTTAACCGACACACGAAACAACCATTCCTGAAGGAGTGACACCCACATGAAGCCTCGTTCCTCCGGCGGCGGACGCCGCCGCGGTTTTTCCAAGAAGATTTGCCGCTTCTGCGCCGACAAAATCGACGACATCGATTACAAGGACGTGAAGACGGTCAAGAACCTGCTGACCGAGCGGGGGAAGATCATCCCCTCCCGGATCTCGGGCAACTGCTCCTACCACCAGCGGAAGCTGACCGTGGCCGTCAAGCGGGCCCGCCACATGGCGCTGGTCCCCTTCGCCTACGTCTGAGCCCGACACCCACGGCGCAGGGCTTCCCACGATGACCGACACGATGACCCACCAGGACCGGACGACGCGACTCAGGCTTCCCCTCATGGGGCTGGCCTCGGT